>CANKNK010000035.1 GCA_947483455.1 Comamonadaceae bacterium
ACCGGGCGCTTGTGCCAGTGCATCCCATTGCGGCAAGGCCTGCCCGTCTTTTGCAAAAACGCCCCATAGCAAAACCACGTCCTCGCGCGTGCTGGTTTCATCCAGCGAGATGCCGATACACGTGCCGCGCAACACGCGCACATTGGCCCCGGCTGCGACGGCTTTGCTGGCGATAGCTTGGGCTGCGGCGGCGCTTGTGGTGTCAATCGTCAAAGTATCAAATGCACTGTCGTACAAAGGCGCGCAGCCCAGGCTGGACAGACCCGCAGCCAGCGTGGCGGTATAGGCAGCAATGCGCTGGGCGATGCGCGTGAGACCAAGTGGTCCGTGGTAGACCGCGTACATGCTGGCCACTACGGCGGGCAGCACTTGCGCGGTACAAATATTGGAAGTAGCTTTTTCGCGGCGTATGTGTTGCTCGCGGGTTTGCAGCGCGAGGCGGTAGGCCGGTTTGCCATGGACATCCACACTCACGCCCACCAGACGACCAGGCATGGAGCGTTTGAATGCATCGCGGCAAGCCAGGAAGGCGGCGTGGGGGCCACCGGCGCCCATGGGCATGCCAAAGCGCTGCGTGCTGCCCACCACGATGTCGGCGCCCATTTCACCCGGCGGTTTGAGCAGGGTCAGCGCCAGCAAATCCGCAGCCAGTATCAACGCAGCGCCTTTGGAGTGCAGCAGGTCAGCGTCGCGCTGCCAGTCGTCCAGCCAGCCGGTGCTGCCGGGGTATTGGTTGATAGCGGCGAAGTAATCCTCACCCGCCAGCGCTTCGTACCAGGCCTGGGGCGAACGCACCACCTTCACCGCAATGCCTAAAGGCGCGGCGCGCGTTTGGATGACGGCAATGGTTTGCGGGTGGCAATCGCCGCCGACTACGAACACATGGCCTTTGTTTTTGACACTGCGCTTGGCCAGGGTCATGGCCTCGGCAGCCGCGGTGGCTTCGTCCAGCATGGAGGCATTGGCCATCGGCATCGCCGTTAGATCGCACACCATGGTCTGAAAATTGACCAGGGCCTCCATACGGCCCTGGCTGATCTCGGCCTGGTAGGGCGTATAGGCGGTATACCAGGCGGGGTTTTCCAGGATGTTGCGCAGAATCACGCCCGGTGTGTGCGTGCCGTAATAGCCTTGGCCGATAAAGCTTTTGAGCACCCGGTTGTGCGCGGCCATGGCGCGCAATTGAGCCAGCGCCGCTGCCTCACCGATGGCGGGGGGCAAATCCATAGGTGCGCTGCGCCGGATATTGGCTGGCACGATGCCGGCGATCAAGCTCTCGCGCGAGGCTTCGCCAATGGCTGACAGCATATACGCCTCGTCCTCTTGCGACAGGCCGATATGCCGGGCGATAAATTCTTGTGGATTTTCCAGGGCGCTCCAAGTGGCGGCGGTAGAGGTGCGCATAGCAGCTTTCCTTGCAAAATAGGCCTGGCCCGCGAAGGCCATGGCGGGATCAACAATGCGAAGACGTTCAGGCCGTCATGGCCTGGTAGGCGGCCTCATCCATGAGGGCGGTAAGCTGGCCAGGGTCGCTCAGACGCACTTTGAAAAACCAACCTTCACCCTGCGGGTCGGTATTGGCCAGCGAAGGGTTGTCGCGCAAGGCTTCGTTCACTTCAATAATCACGCCCGAAACCGGCATAAACACATCGGCGGCGGCTTTGACCGACTCGACCACACCGGTAATTTCACCCTGCGCAAAGGTCTTGCCCACTTCGGGCAATTCGACAAACACCACATCGCCCAGCGCATCTTGCGCGTGGTGCGTGATGCCGACGACGGCGCTGCCGTTGTCATTGGAAATCCATTCATGGTCAGCGGTATAGAGGAGGCTCATAAAAAATCCTTTTTGGCTAGTGAAAGAAATGACAAAAATTTTGCAATGCGAATAGGCCTAAGCGGCTCGGCGGTAACGGTGGGGAACAAAAGGCATGGCACAAACTTGCATGGGCACCCTCTTGCCCCGCACCAATGCAAACAGCGGCGTGCCCAAAGCAGCAAAGCGCGGTGACACATAGGCCATGGCAATCGGCGCATCCGCACTAGGGCCTAGAAGGCCGCTACATACCTGGCCCACGCTTTGGCCTTGGGCGTCTTCGAGCATCGTGGGCTCGCGCACCGGTATGCGCTCCAGCGCCCGCAAACCTACGCGCACGCGGCCCGCGCCCTGCTGCATCTGCGCAAACAAAGCCTCAGCACCCACAAAACCACCGGCGCGCGCGCCGCCTTCGCGGCGTACTTTTTGAATCGCCCACATCAGCTGCGCCTCTAAGGGCGTGGCGGCGGCGTCCATGTCATTACCGTACAGGCACAAACCGGCTTCCAAACGCAGCGAATTGCGCGCACCCAGGCCTATGGGTAGGACCTCGGGCTGGGCCAACAAGGCCTGCGCGAAAGCCATAGCGCTGTCTTTATGCAGCGAGATTTCAAAACCGTCCTCACCGGTGTAACCGCTGCGCGTGATGTAGAGCACCTGGCCTTGCCAGTCAAAGCTTGCGCCGTCCATAAAGACCATGCGCTGCACACCGGGCACCAGGCGCTGCAGCGCAGTGACTGCTGCGGGGCCTTGCAAAGCCAGCAATGCGTGATCGGGCATGGGGGTGACGGTGCATTGCGCGCCGATATGGGCCTGGATATGCGCGATATCGGCTTGCTTGCAGGCACCATTGACCACCACAAAAATTCCGTCCGCGCGCAAGCTGAACATCAGGTCATCGAGGATGCCGCCTTGGGCATTGAGCAGCATGCCGTAGCGCTGGCGGCCTGGGGCCAGGCCCATGACATCCACGGGCACCAGTTGCTCAAAGGCCGACGCAGCCTGTGGTCCTGAGAGCAGCAGTTGGCCCATGTGCGAGACGTCAAACAAACCGGCCTGGGCGCGGGTATGGAGGTGCTCTGCCAGTACCCCGGCGGGGTATTGCACCGGCATGCTGTAGCCCGCAAAAGAGACCATGCGGGCACCAAGCGACACATGCAAATCGTAAAGCGGAGTGCGTAACAAGGGTGCGGCGGGCAGCGTGGACGGCGGTTCAGACACAAGGGGCTCCAGACAAACGGCCTGCCCTATGCACGGCAAGCCGGGAACCCTGTTGTCCGCTTTACCTGAGAGATTCAACGCCGACATGTGCCGACGCATTGCCCCTTCGGTGGACAGCTGCTAAGAGCTGCCTCTCTCCAACAGAATGGAATAGTCAGTCCTTTTGCCTGAGCGTTCAGCCTTCGGCGGTCTTGCGACTCTCTCCTGACCGGCGCATTCTAGTACCAGGGCGCTGACTTCAGTCAAGGCTTTTTTCGGCTGGGTAGCCTAGCTGCCCGCCACCCACACGAAACCGCACCCGAGGCCCTATGCGCGCTTGGCCAGCTGGCGCTGGTGAAAAATAAAACCCAAACTATTGAGCAGCAATTGTGCAGCCAAGATCGCCGTGATGCCCGCTGGGTCGTAGGCCGGCGCCACTTCCACCAGGTCCATGCCCACGATCCTGCCTTGGCAGCGCTTGACCAGGGCTTCGATGATTTCTAGTACCTCGTAGTACAAAAAGCCACCGTGGCTAGGGGTGCCCGTGCCCGGCGCGATAGAGGGGTCAAAACCGTCGATATCGATGGTGAAGTAGTACTGCGGCGCCTCAGGGATCGCGGCCAGTACACCGGCCACGCCCATGGTGCGCACTTGGCGCACCGAGTAAATCTGCGACCCGGCCGCGCGCGCGGCCTCATAGTCGTCGCGGTTGGAGGAGGACACATTGCGAATGCCTAACTGCGTCATGCCGCTGATGTGGTCCATCTCGGAGGCACGGCGCAGCGGGTTGCCGTGGCCGTAGCGCACGCCGTGGCGTTCGTCCACAAAGTCCAGGTGCGCATCGAAATGCACGATATGGATAGGGCCCATGCCATCAAAAGCTTTGATGACCGGCGCGTGCACCGAATGGTCGCCGCCCAGCACCAGCGGCATAGCGCCCGACGCCAAAATTTTGCGGATGGCATACTCGGTATTGGCGTGGCTTTTGTGCATATCGGTGTGCACGATGTCGGCATCGCCCACGTCCACAATACGCGCCTGTTCGCGCGTGAGGTACATCACATCGTCCTCATGGTCATACGCCCCAGCATGGCCGAAAGAAAACAAGGTAGAGGCCTCGCGGATCGCACGCGGACCAAAACGCGCACCAGGCCGCCATTGGGTACCCATGTCATTGGGCACGCCGATGACAGCGACATCGGCATCGATGGCATTCCAGTCCACGCAGGCTGGGGACTTGGCAAACGTGCAGTGGCCGACAAAAGGTAAATCCAGGCGACCGCGTTGGTAGGCGTTGTCAGACATAAAGCGCTTTCAGGCAGGGGTGAGTAGGCCGCGCTTACGCAGCATGGGTTCGACCGCCGGCGGGCGGCCACGGAAGGCGATATAGGCTTGCATGGGCTCTTGCTGATTGCCTGCCGCATAGACATGGCGCAGCAAGGATTGGCCCAAAGCCGGGTCTAGTACATCGCCTTTTTCTAGGAAGGCGTCAAAGCCGTCGGCGTCTAGCACCTCGGCCCACATATAGACGTAATACGCCGAGGCATAGCCATTGGAGGAAAACAGATGCGAGAAATGCGGCAAGCGGTGCCGCATGCCTATGCCCGAAGGCATAGCCAGCGCCTGCAAAGTGTCGCGCTCAAAGGCTTGCAAGTCCAGCGCATCTGGGTCGGTGCACTGGTGCAAATCCAGATCTACCAATGCGGAGGCTAGGTATTCGACCGTGGCAAAGCCCTGGTTAAAGGTCTGGGCAGCCAAAATTTTCTCAAGCAATGCCGGATCCATAGGCTGCCCAGTTTGGCTATGGGTGGCAAAGCGTTGCAGGATCTCTGGCTGTAGCAGCCAGTTCTCAAAAATCTGCGAGGGGAATTCCACAAAGTCGCGCAGCACGCTGGTGCCCGCCAGACGCCGAAAGCGGCATTGCGAGAGCAGACCATGCAGGCCATGGCCGAATTCGTGGAACAAGGTGCGCGCATCGTCCAGGCTGAGCAAGGTGGGCTCGCCTGCTGCGGCCTGCGAAAAATTATTGTTGTTCACCACAATCGGGCGCACGGCGGTGGGCAGCTCGCGCTGATCGCGGTAGGTGCTCATCCAGGCGCCTGAGCGCTTGCCGCTGCGGGCAAAGTTGTCGCCCAAGAACACGCCTACGTGGAGATCTTGCGCGTCTAGAACCTCCCAGGCTTTGACACTCTCGTTGTAGGTGGCGATATCGCTGCGCGGCACAAATTGCAGGCCAAACAGACGGCCGGCCACATAAAACATGGCTTCGGTAAGACGCTCCAATTGCAAAAACGGCTTGATCTGCGCCTCATTTAGCTGGTAGTCACGCTGGCGCACTTTCTCGGTCCAGAAGTGCCAATCCCAGGCCTGGATGTCTTCGCTAGCCCAGGGATGCCCGGTCTCTTGGCTGGCCAGCGCCGCAAGCGCGGCACGCTCGCCCAGGGCTTTGCGCTGTGCAGGCTCCCAGGCACGCATGAGCAAGTTCCGGACGGCGTCGGCATTTCCAGCCATGGTGTCGGCCAGGGCAAAGTCGGTGAAATTCGCGTAGCCCAGCAGGCGCGCCTGGGCTAGGCGCAGCTGCAAAATTTCGTGCATCAGCGGCCGGTTGTCGTGCGCGCCGCTGTGCTCGCCGCGTGCGCACCAGGCCTGCCAAATGTGCTGGCGCAGATCGCGCCGCTGGGAAAACATCATGAAGGGCGTGATGGAGGAACGCGAAAGCGTGATGACGTGGGCGTCCGCGCCTTCGACGCCACGTTCGGTAGCCGCCTGGCGCGCTGCGGAGATGACAAAAGCCGGTAGCCCGGCCAATTCATCCGGTGTGCGCAATACCATCTGAAACGCCGACTCGTCGGCCAGGACGTTTTGTGAAAACTGGGTAAAGCAGCGGGCCAGGCGCTCGGCATTGGCGGCAAATTCGCGGCGCTGGGCGGGGGCCAAGCGGGCACCGGCGCGCTCAAAGTCCAGTAGGTAGCGCGACAGCAGGCGCTGGCTTTGCACGTCCAGCCCAGCGCTATTTCGGGCGACGGACTCGATGCGGGCGAACAAGCCGGCATGCAGAAAAAATGCGGCCTGGTGGGCCGCAAGCCGGGGAGCAATTTCCCGCTCAAGGGCACGCAAAGCGTCCGAGCTGTGTGAGGCCACCAAATTAAAAAACACCGCGCGGCAGCGCGCCAGCAACTGCCCAGCCGACTCCAGCGCCAGCAAGGTGTTGTCAAAGTCGGGCGGGGCCGGGTTGGCCGCGATGGCATCTATCTCGGCCTGGTGGGCAGCAAAGGCGGCATCAAATGCCGGCAAAAAATGCTGCGGCGCGATAGATGCAAAAGGCGGTACCTGGAAGGGCGTGTCCCAAGAGGACAGGAGGGGATTGTTGGCGTGTGTCATCAGCCCACTGTAATAGATGGCGCGCGCTGCACCAAGGCCAAGCGCTCAAACCCATGCGCTGCGGCTTACTTTATGATGCCCGCTGCCTTGGCCCCCTAACCGGAGACCCACCCTCATGCTGCGTTTGGTTTTGCCTGCTATGCCGACACACTGGACCCGCGCTTGGGTTGCCGCATGGGCTTGTATCGCCAGTCTGCTTATGGGCAGTGCCCAGGCCGGCACCAATCCGGCCGATCCGGCCAAGGTGCTGCATATGGCCTTTCCGGCGGCCGAGACGGGTTTTGATCCGGTGCGCGTGAGCGATCTGTACTCCAATATTGTGAATTTGGGGATTTTTCAGCCCCTGGTCACGTACGACTGGATGGCCCGGCCCAGCACCATCGTGGCCGATGCCGCCGAGACGCTGCCCGAGGTCAGTGAGGACGGCAAGCTCTACACCTTCAAAATCCGCAAAGGCCTGTACTTTTCAGCCGACCCAGCTTTCAAGGGCCAAAAGCGCGAGCTGACGGCGCAGGACTTTGTCTACACCTTGATGCGCCATATCGACCCCAAGAACAAGTCGCCCCGGGTAGCCGACCTGGAAGACAAGATTGAGGGATTTGCAGCCGCTCGCCAGCAGGCGGCCAAAGAGGGCATGAATTACGAGCAGCGCCACCCTGGTATTTACGCCAGTGACCGCTACACCTTGCATATTCGCCTCCTGCGCGCTGACCGCAATTTTCTGACATTGCTAACCAACCCCTACGCCGGCGGCATGGCACGGGAGGTGGTCGAGGCCTATGGGCCCGAGGGCATCATGGCCCATCCGGTGGGCACCGGGCCATATGTGCTTGATAGTTGGGTACGTGGGTCCAAAATTACCCTGCGCGCCAACCCGACTTATCCCGCCTTTGATTGGAATTTCAAGGCTGACCCGCAGCACGCGCAAGACATGGCCATTGCCGCGCGCCTGCAAGGGCGCACCATGCCGCAGATCGGCCGCGTGGAGATCAGCATCATGGAGGAACCGCAGTCCATGTGGCTGGCCTTTAGTGGCAAGGAAATCGACATCGTCA
This sequence comes from Comamonadaceae bacterium, assembly GCA_947483455.1. Taxonomy (GTDB): domain Bacteria; phylum Pseudomonadota; class Gammaproteobacteria; order Burkholderiales; family Burkholderiaceae_C; genus Allorhodoferax. The sequence continues at coordinate 7,453 of CANKNK010000035.1, forward strand.
CCGTTCCGCCCAGTTTTATCGAAAAGGCACTGGACCGCGAGAACCGTTTGCTGCCCTCCCTGAGCAGCACGGGTGTGCAGATGTACCGCTCCGTCGAGGCCGACATCACCTACCAGTTCTTCAACCTGCGCGACCCCGTTGTTGGCGGCTACACACCCGAGAAAATCGCTTTACGTCGGGCCATCATCTTGGGCTTCGACGTGGACGAGGAAATCCGCGTGATCCGCAAAGGCCAAGCCATCCGGGCGCAGCAAATGGTCTCGCCGGTGATACCAGGGCACGACCCTGACTACCGCAGCATCGTGCGCTTTAGTCCGCTACAGGCCAATGCCTTGCTGGAGCAGTTCGGCTACAAGAAAGATTCGCATGGTTACCGCATGCACCCCGACGGTAAGCCGCTGGTGTTCACCATACATTCGTCCACCTCCTCGATCGACCGTGAGCGCGACGAGTTGTGGAAAAAATCCATGGGTCGGCTGGGCATCCGCCTGCAGGTCAAAAAAGACAAGTTCGCCGAAATGCTCAAACAAGGCAAGACTTGTTCGCTATCGTCTTGGGGTTTGGGCTGGATTGGTGCTTCGGAGGCGGAGTTTGTGATGGGGCTTTTGTCCTCCAAAACCATCGGGCAGAGCAATTACGCCTGTTTTGAAAATGCCGAGTACGACCAAGAGTTTGAACGCCTAAAGCGCCTGCCTGACGGACCGGAGCGAACGCAAGTGCTGCGCAATTTATACCGGATCATGGAGGTTTATGGCGCACTCGGTCTGAGTTCAACCCGGATATCCACCCGCCTGGGCCATGCCCATGTGGAGGGCTACCGCCAGCACCCCTTGGTGACCAACGGCTGGAAGTTCATGGACATTCGCCCGACCGCGGGTGGGGAGAAGTAAGTATGCACGCCTACGTCGCACGACGCCTGTGGCAGATGCTGCCCACCATGGCCGGGGTCATTTTGCTGGTGTTTTTCTTGTTCAACTGGGTGGGTGGCGATCCGGCCTATGTGCTGGCCGGGCTGATGTCCAACCAGGAGCAAATCGAGAGCATCCGCACCACGCTGGGCCTAAACGAACCCCTGTATGTGCAGTTGTGGATTTTTGTCAAACAGGTAGCCACATTCGACTTTGGCGCCAGCTGGACTACGGGCGAACCGGTGGCACAACTGTTTGCCTCGCGCTTGCCAGCCTCGTTGACCCTGATGGTGCCACTCTTGGTGATCGAAACCGTGTTCTGCCTGGTGCTGGCGGTGGGCTTGTCATGGGTTCGGGGCTCGCGCCTGGACCGGGGCGTGATGGTATTTTTCACGCTCTTGATGTCGGTGAGTATTTTGGTCTTCATCATCGTGGGCCAATACCTGCTGGCCTACCGCTGGGGCCACTTTCCAGTGCAGGGCTGGGGCGACGGCCTGTGGAAAAACCTCAGCACGTACGCGCCTTTGCCGATCTTGCTCGGTTTACTGGTGGGCGTGGCGCCGCATACCCGCTTGTTTCGCACCTTTGTGCTGGACGAGGTGGACCAGGACTATGTGCGCACGGCCCGCGCCAAAGGCCTGTCAGAGGCGCGAGTGATGTTTGTGCATGTGCTGCGCAATGCGCTGATTCCAGTCATTACCTTTGTCATTTCTAACATTCCTGGCCTGCTACTAGGGGCCTTTTTGCTGGAGCGGTTTTTCGGAATACCTGGCGTGGGCCGGGAGATTATTTTGGCGGTAGAACGCAGTGATTTTCCGGTGATCAAGGCAGTCACGGTGTATGTAGCCTTGGCCACCATGGTGTTTAACCTGATGGGAGACTTGCTCTACCGTTTGACCGATCCGCGCGTGCAGTTGCGCTAAAGAGCCGCCATGACACTTTCCCCGCACTCCGACAATTCCGCGCAAGCCAGCCCCAGCGCCTGGCGTTTAGCCTGGCAACGCTTTAGTGCCGACCGCGTCGGTATGTGGAGCGCCGGCATCGTGTTGTGTTTTTTGCTACTGATCGCGTTAACCGCCACAGGCCTTGTTGCAGCCGACTGGGAAAAAGAAGTGGCAATCGGCCACGCCCCGCCAAGTTGGGCGACTCGCGCAAGTAGTGAGGGCGGTGGCACATCACAGCAGCTTGCGGACGTGCTCGACTACACGCCCAGCCATGCCGATGTGGTCGACCCGATTGCCAAAGAGTGGGCGCAGGCGCAACTGGCAGTCAAGCCCGCGGGTGAAAAGCCTGACATCCTGGCCACACACCTCCCTATGGGGGCCGACAAATGGGGACGCGATGTGCTGAGCAAAACCATCAAAGGCGCAGAGACGAGTGTGCTGGTCGGCCTGGCTGCGGCGCTGGTGGCCACTGTGTTGGGTGCTTTGCTGGGCGCAGTTTCAGGCTGGTTTGGGGGCTGGGTCGATGACCTGAGCAACTGGTTGTACAACGTGTTTCACGCCATTCCCGGCATTTTGCTGATTTTGGCGATTGCGGCGGTGCTCAATACCAAGGGCAGCGCGGCCGTGGTGGTGATCCTGGGCTCGACCGGCTGGACCGGTATGTACCGCCTGATGCGCGGCGAGTTTATGAAGCACCGCGATCGCGAGTACGTGCGCGCTGCCGATGCCATTGGCGCCTCCAATATGCGGCGCATGTTTGTGCACATCCTGCCCAACGTCAGTCATGTGATTCTGGTGCAGTACTCGCTGCTGACGGTGGCCTGTATCAAGGCGGAGGTGATCTTGTCCTACCTGGGCTTTGGTGTGCCGGTGGACGGCGTCTCCTGGGGCACCATGCTGACCGAGGCGCAAAACGATTTGTTGGTGGGTAAATGGTGGCAGTTGCTATGCGCTACGTTG
>CANKNK010000036.1 GCA_947483455.1 Comamonadaceae bacterium
AACGCCGCCACATTGCCCACGTCTTCTAGCGTGACATTGCGACGGATGGGTGAGGCGTCAGCGACCACTTTGAGCAGTTTGCCGAAATCTTTGATACCGCTGGCGGCCAGGGTTTTGATAGGTCCGGCGCTGATGCCATTGACCCGGATACCGCGTGGGCCGACGGCTTCGGCCAAGTAACGCACAGACGCTTCGAGCGAGGCTTTGGCCAAGCCCATGGTGTTGTAGTTGGGGATGATGCGGTCCGCGCCCAGGTAGCTGAGCGTCAGCAGGGCGGAGCCGGGGCGTAGTCGGGGCAGGGCGGCTTTTGCCATGGCCGGGAAGCTGTAGGCGCTGATATCGTGCGCGATCTTGAAAGCCTCGCGGCTGATGCCTTCCAGAAAATTGCCGGCAATGGCCTCGCGCGGTGCAAAGCCGATGGCATGGACAAATCCGTCGAACTCGGGCCAGTGCGCGCCCAGGTCCGCAAAGAGTTGGTCGATTTGGGCGTCGTCTCCCACATCGCAGTCAAACACCAGCGTGGAATCAAACTCGGCAGCGAATTCGGTAATGCGTTCTTTGAAGCGCTCACCCACATAACTAAAGGCCAGCTCCGCGCCTTGCGCCCGGCAGGCCTTGGCAATGCCGTAGGCAATCGAGCGGTTGGACAGTACGCCGGTAATCAGTAATTTTTTGCCTGCTAAAAATCCCATGTTCGTCGGTGCCCGGAGTTAATGCAGCGGCGATTGTCGCACGCAGCTTTAGCGCATAAAGACGTAGGCGGCCAGGGCCAGCACGACGATGGCGCCGACCACAAGTACGGCCATGCCAGGGCCTTCATTGCCTTCTTGGGCCGGTGCCGGTGCGGCGCTCACATCTTGCGCGGGCTCGGCATAGGCCTCGGGGTAACGGGCTTGCATCGCCAAGTCAAAGCGCTTAAAGAAATCTTCGGCCATGGACTTGGCCACGCCGTCGATGAGCCGCTGGCCCATTTGCGCCACTTTTCCGCCTACCGAGGCTTGCACTTCGTAACTCAGGGTGTTACCACGGCCATGGGGCGTAAGCAGCACTTTGGCATTGCCTTTACCAAATCCTGCTGGGCCACCTTGGCCTTCAAAACTGATGGTGTAGCTGTTGGGTGGATTGATGTCCGACAGCGTGATCTTGCCGGTGAACTTGGCGGAGACCGGGCCGATTTTCAGGGCCATGCCGATAGAAAAAGTATCAGGGCCGCTGGCCTCAACTTTGTCGCAGCCGGGAATACATTGCTTGAGCACGTCGGGATCGTTGAGTGCATCCCAAGCTTGTTGCTGGGTGATGGCCAGGTCGCGGCTTCCTTGCATTTCCATGGTGTTTCCTTTCGTCGGTATTCAAAACGTGGCCGCTATGGCCTTATTGCTTCATCAGTTTGGCCAGGCTGCTGGCCAGGTCTTCCAGTTTGGTCAGGTTGTGGATCGCCACCATGCCGTGTGCCACATCGTTCAAGGCCTGCGCACCTTGGGCGAGTGGCGCGTAGCCATCAAAGCGCAGCAAGGGATTGAGCCACAAAATCCGGCGCGTGTGCAACTTCAACCACGCCAGTTCCTGCGCCAGCTCTAGCGGCTCGCCGGTATCCAAACCGTCGGTCACGATCAGCACCATGGTGCGCCGCCCTACTAGCGTCCGTGCATGGTGCTCCCGCAAGCTTGCAAGTGACTTACCCAGCTGGGTACCACCAGCAAAGTCTTCAATACAGGCATTGGCATGGTCCAGCATGGCGTCGGTGTCGCCCAGCCTAAAGGCGCTGGTCAATTCGGTGAGCTGCGTACCAAAGGCAAACACGGCACGGCGCGGGTGCTTGCGCGTGGCAGCATGCAAAAAGGCCAGCAGCAAGCGCGCATAGCGTTCCATGGAGCCCGATACATCTACCAGTACCAGCAGTGGTAAGGGCTGTTGGCGCCGCTCGCGCTTAGGTAAATGCAGGGTTTCACCACCCAAGCGCACCGCGCTGCGCAGGACGCCGGACCAATGTAACTGGCTGCCCCGCGCGCCCGGGCGCATGCGGCGACTCGCGTGTTGGGGCAGGGGCAGGGCAATGTCACGGACCAAGCGCTCGACCAAGCGGTATTCGCTGGCGGACAAGGCATTGAAGTCGGCGTGGCGCAGGCGGTGGATGTCGCTGGCCGTCATGGCGGCGTCAAAGTCTACCTTTTGGTCTTCGGTTTTGGGTTGGGCTTGCTGGGCGCGTATTTTGGGCGGCGATAAGGCTTCGCGCACGCGGGGCCGTCGCTTGCTAGGCTCGGCCTTGCCTTCGGCGCTGGGCAGCATTTGCGACAAAAGTTTGTGCGCCATATTCGGGTCGCGGAAAAAGGCCTCAAATAGCTCCCGAAACACCGCGCGGTCCTGTTCCCGGCTGATCAGCACCGATTCCAGGGCAGCGCTCATGTCGTGCCGGTCCGCCAGACCGACTTCCAAGGCCGCTCGTGCGCACAGGCCGATGCGTGCACTGTCTACCTGCACACCGGCCCGGCGCAGCGTGCGACCGAAAGCGGCCAAATTGCCCGCCAGTTTGCCGGTGCGCGCATCACCCAGAGTCATGTGGCAGGGTCAGCTTCTGGGGGCGGTGCCAAAACGTCCTGCGCTAGCGCCAGGGTAAGGGCGGCGACGTCTTCGCGCTGTTTGAACATGATGCCTGCGGTGTCGCTCATGATTTCGGGATCGAGTTCTAGCGTATCGAGCGCCACCAAGGCCTTGGCCCATTCCACGCTTTCGGCGATGCCGGGCGCACGCTGGAACGCATTGGAAAACGGCTGGTTGCGCAAACGGGTGACCACGTCGGCCACCTGTTGTGCAAGTTGGGCGGATGCGCCAGGCACCTGTGCGCTGATGATGGCCAGTTCGCGGTCACGATCTGGGTAGTCCAGCCAGTGGTACAGGCAGCGCCGTTTGACCGCGTCATTGAGTTCGCGGGTGCGGTTGCTGGTCAGGATGGTCACTGGTTTGACCACGGCGCGTACCGTGCCGATTTCCGGGATGCTGACCTGGTATTCCCCCAAGTATTCGAGCAAAAAGGCCTCAAAGGGCTCGTCGGCACGGTCCACCTCGTCGATCAGCAGCACCGCGCCGGGGGCCGGCGCCTGCAAAGCCTGCAGCAAGGGGCGGCGTATCAGGTAGCGGTCCTGGTAGACCTCGCGCTCCATGGCGTCGACCGCTGGCGCTGCGCCTTGCGCGCTTTCGAAATGGCTTTGCGCTGCCCGCATATGCAGCAATTGCGCGGCGTAATTCCACTCGTATAGCGCGTCGCGTTGTTCCAGGCCGTCGTAGCATTGCAGACGCAGCATCTGGCGTTGCAGCGCAGTGGCCAGCGCTTTGGCCAGTTCAGTTTTGCCGACGCCGGGCTCGCCCTCCAACAGCAAGGGGCGCTCTAACTTGAGCGCCAAATACACTGCGGTGGCCAGACGCCGGTCCGCGAAATAGCCTGCTTGGCGCAAGGCTTCGATCAATGCGTCAATGGACGGAAACAAGTTCATAGCTTGGCTCAAAAAAATGGCCCCGCGTTATGCACACGGGGCCTGCTTGCACCGGCCGTCAAGCCGGGACCGGGGTCAGGCGAGGCAGTGTGCCACAGCCCGCTGCGTCAATACGCTGATCAGGTTGGCCCGGTAGGCCGCTGTGGCATGGATGTCGGCGTTCAGGCCGTCGGCATCCACATGCACCGCCGCGGCAGCTGCCACGGTAAAGCTCTTGTTCAGGGCGTCTTCCAGACCTTTGTGGCGGAAAACGCCCTGGCCTGCGCCCGTCACGGCGACACGCACGCCACCAGCGGTTTGGGCCAGGAACACGCCCACCAGCGCAAAGCGCGAGGCCGCTTGCACGAACTTCATATAGGCCGCCGATTTAGCTTGGGGAAAGCTGATCGCGGTGATCAACTCGCCCGGCTCTAGCGCGGTGGTGAACATGCCCTGGAAGAAGTCGTCGGCTTCGATGCGGCGCTTATTGGTGTGGACGGTTGCGCCTAAACCTAGTACCGCGCTGGGGTAGCAGGCGGAAGGGTCGTTATTCGCGACCGAACCACCGATAGTGCCCATGGCGCGGACCTGCCGGTCGCCGATATGGGAGGCCAGGTCGGCCAGCGCCGGGATCATGGCCTGCACGGTGTTGCTACCGGCCACGTCCATGTGCCGCGTCATCGCGCCAATGACAACGGCATTGCCGTTGGGCTCAATGCCAGCGAGTTCTTTGACGCCGCCCAAATCGACCAAGCGGCCGGGTTGGGACAGGCGCATCTTCATGGAAGGCAGCAGGGTTTGGCCGCCGGCCAAAACCTGGCCGCCAGAGACCGCTGCGCTTACCGCATCAGCCAGGGAAGCAGGACGGTCGAGTGTGAATGCATACATGTGTGAACTCCTTTGCTGCTTTAGGCTTTGGCTGCCTGGATGGCTTCCCAGACGCGATGGGGCGTGGCGGGCATGTCAAATTCTTTGACGCCCAGACCATGCAGCGCGTCGAGCACGGCATTGATCACGGCGGGCGGCGAACCGATGGCGCCGGCTTCGCCGCAGCCTTTGGTACCCAAGGGGTTGTGGGTGCAAGGGGTGCAGATATTGCCGATTTGGAACTCAGGGAAGTCGTCGGCGCGGGGCATGGCGTAGTCCATGAAGGAGCCGGTGAGTAGCTGACCGGTTTCGCGGTCGTACACACAATTTTCCATCAGGGCTTGGCCAATACCTTGCACCAATCCACCGTGGACCTGGCCTTCCACAATCATCGGGTTGATGATGGTGCCAAAGTCATCCACTGCCGTGAATTTTTCCACCCGAGTCACACCCGTAGCCGGGTCGATTTCCACTTCGCAGATATAGGTGCCTGCGGGGAAAGTGAAGTTGGTCGGGTCGTAGAAGGCGGTTTCGTTCAGGCCGGGCTCTAGTTTGTCCAGCGGGTAGTTGTGCGGCACGTAGGCGGTAAGCGCGACCTGGCCGAAGGTGACCTTTTTATCGGTGCCTTTCACGGTGAATTCGCCATTGGCAAATTCGACGTCGGCATCGCTGGACTCCATCAAATGGGCCGCGATTTTCTTGGCCTTGGTCTCTATCTTGTCCAGTGCCTTCATGATGGCTGCGCCGCCCACCGAAATGGAGCGTGAACCGTAAGTACCCATACCGAAGGGCACCCGACCGGTATCGCCATGCACCACATCGACAGCGTCCACCGCCACGCCCAAACGAGCGGCAACGACTTGGGCGAAAGTGGTTTCATGGCCCTGGCCATGGCTGTGCGAGCCGGTAAACACCGTGACGCTACCCGTGGGGTGCACGCGGATTTCGCCGCATTCAAACAAGCCGGCACGCGCGCCCAGAGCGCCTGCGATATTGCTAGGTGCAATGCCGCACGCTTCGATGTAGCTGGAGTAGCCGATGCCGCGCAACAAGCCTTTGGCCGCGCTGGCCGCCTTGCGACCGGGGAAGCCGGCCACATCCGCCATATCTTGCGCTTTGGTCATACAGCCAATGTAGTCACCACTGTCGTATTGCAAAGCCACTGGCGTTTGGTAGGGCCAGCTGTTGATGAAGTTGCGCTTGCGGATTTCGTCTTGTGACAGACCGAGTTCCCAGCCGCAGCGGCTGACCAGGCGTTCCAGCAAGTAAGTGGCCTCGGGGCGGCCTGCGCCACGGTAGGCATCGACCGGTGCGGTATTGGTAAACCACGAGTCGACTTCCACGTAAATTTGCGGGCAGGTGTACTGACCCGCTAGCAGCGTGGCATACAAAATCGTCGGTACGGCAGTGGAGAAGGTGGACAAGTAAGCGCCCAGGTTGGCATGGGTATGCACCCGCATGCCCAGGAACTTGCCGTCTTTGTCCATGGCCATTTCAGCGTGGCTGACGTGGTCACGGCCGTGCGCGTCGGTCAGGAAAGACTCCGAGCGCTCGCAGGTCCATTTAATGGAGCGGTTGACTTCTTTGGCCGCCCAAGTGAGGGCCACATCTTCGGCATACAAATAGATTTTGGAACCAAAGCCGCCACCTACGTCCGGCGCGATCACACGCACCTTGTGCTCGGGCAGGCCCAGCACAAAGGCCGTCATCAGCAGGCGCTCGACGTGCGGATTTTGGTTGGACACATACAGCACGTATTCCTCGGTGGCGCGGCTGTAATTGCCTATCGCTACCCGTGGCTCCATGGCGTTGGGCACCAGTCGGTTGTTGATAAGGTCTAGCTTGGTGACATGGGCCGCGTTGGCAAAAGCGGCATCGACATTCGCCTTGTCGCCCAGCACCCATTTGTAGCATTTGTTATGGGGTGCAGCATCGTGCAGTTGCGGGCCGGTGGCGGCATCACGCACGTCGGTTACAGAAGGCAGCACCTCGTATTCGACTTGCACGGCTTCAGCCGCGTTTTTGGCTTGCTCCAGCGTGTCGGCGATCACCATGGCCAATTGGTCGCCCACATGGCGCACTTTGCCCAAAGCCAGCACCGGATGGGGCGGCTCATTCATGGGTGTGCCGTCCGGGTTGTTGATCAGCCAGCCGCAGGGCAGACCGCCCATTTTGCCTTCGAGGTCTTTGCCAATAAAGATGCGCACCACGCCCGGCATGCTGGAGGCGGCGCTGATGTCAATGCTCTTGATGATGGCGTGGGCATGCGGGCTGCGCACGAAGACGGCGTAGCTCTGCGCCTGCATGGTGATGTCGTCGGTGTACTGACCGGCGCCGGTCAGGAAGCGGTAATCTTCCTTGCGACGGACCGATTCACCAATATGCGGGAGGTTGGAAAAATCTGAGGCACCCATGTTGCTTGCTCCTGGTATGGTGTTTAGGCAGAAGCCATGGCAGCAGCACCCTGCTGCACGGCTTTGACGATGTTTTGGTAGCCCGTGCAGCGGCACAGATTGCCTTCGAGATGCGTGCGCACTTCGTCAGCGCTGGCGTTGGGGTGCTTGGCGCACAGGTCGATGGCGCTCAAGACCATACCCGGGGTGCAGAACCCGCACTGCAAACCGTGGCAGTCTTTGAAAGCGGCCTGCATCGGGTGCATGGTGCCGTCCGGCGCGGCCAGGCCTTCGATGGTGGTGATGTCGGCGCCGTCGGCTTGGGCGGCCAAAATATTGCAGGATTTGACCGCATGGCCGTCTTTGATCACGGTGCAGGCGCCACACTGCGCAGTGTCGCAACCCACATGGGTGCCGGTCATATGCAGATGCTCGCGCAGCACTTGCACGAGCAGGGTATGGGGCGGAACGTCTACTGAAACCTGGCGGTTGTTAACCTTCAATTGAACCTGCATAACGTGTGTCTCCGGGAGGGGTGGTAAGAACAAATGACCATGTCATTATGTTCCTTGAAAATGACCCTTTACCTTAGTGGAAACCCTTGACCATAGCCTTATCCAAAAGCGATTTTTTTCCAATTTGGCGCGGGTACCCTGGCCGGTTGTTGCCCTGCTTGCGCCCGGAGACGCTTCAACCCCGTTGAGCATGGCCCGCAATGCGGGTCGATTGGCTGGCCATGTGCTTTGTTTTGACCGTTCTCTTTCATGCAGGACCGACGGTGGAAAAGCGCTTGCCCGATGGCCTAAGTTGGCGATGGCGATGGGCGGTGGAGCACTTAAACCGCCAAATCCCCGCTTAACGCTGCGGCAACAGCGCTAAGTGCTTGGTTTTTACCGGTTTTTTCCATTACAATGCGAGCTTCACGACCAAACGGGCGGGTAATTACCGCCCGTTTTTTTTGGTCGATTGTTTTTAGAGGTGGCCTTCAGGGGCCGCCGGACACCTTGGAAAGCGGGCATCAGCAACGTGGCTTGGCAAGACATTGTGCGTCAAATTGTGGTCGGCCTGGGATACGACCTGGTGGAGCTGGAACGCTCTGCCGGTGGCCTGTTGCGGGTCACGATCGACCTGCCTTGGGTGCAAGCGGCACCAGGCGCCCCGCAGGACGAGCAATTTGTGACAGTGGAAGATTGTGAAAAGGTGACGCGCCAGTTGCAATTTACGCTGGAAGTTGAAGGCACAGCGTATAGCCGCTTGGAGGTGTCCTCGCCGGGGATTGATCGCCCCCTGCGGCATGAAGCGGATTTTGAGCGTTTCGTCGGCCAGGTGATTGATATCACCTTGCGCGAGCCGATTGGCGCGGCCGCTGGCGGAGTGGTCCATGCCAAGCGCAAGAAGTTTCGCGGCACGCTGGAGCGGGTCGCAGAGGTCACTGGTGCGGCGCATTGGCAGATTGTGTGGAGCGAGGCGCCGGCCATCAAGCCGGGCCAAAAGGTGAGCAAGAAGCGGCCCGCGCCGCCCTTGCAGGCCATGGGTTTTGCCCTGGATGAATTGAAAGAGGCGCGTCTGGCGCCCATTGTCAGCTTTAAAGGGCGTGGCAAGGGGCAGGGCGAAGCACTGTGGGAGTCGCCAGCGGATGCTGTAGGCGCCGACGATGCGGCTAGTGGTACAGAGTTGCGATGAACAAGGCTTTGGATAGCACTTGTTTGTGTTTGTGTTTGTGAATTGAATTGTCAGGAGAGTGAAGGCATGAATCGCGAATTGTTGATGTTGGTAGAGGCGATTTCCCGTGAAAAAAACGTGGAGCGCGATGTGGTGCTGGGGGCCGTGGAGGCCGCCTTGGCGCAAGCCACCAAAAAACTCTATGAAGGGGATGTGGATATCCGTGTCGCCCTGGACCGAGACAGCGGTAATTACGAAACCTTTCGGCGCTGGCACGTAGTCCCTGACGAGGCGGGCCTGCAGTTGCCGGACCAGGAAATCTTGCTGTTCGAAGCCAAAGAGCAAATTTCGGACATCGAGGTCGATGAATACATCGAAGAGCCGATTGAGTCGGTGCCCATCGGTCGTATTGGCGCCATGGCGGCCAAGCAAGTGATTTTGCAAAAAATCCGCGATGCCGAGCGCGAGATGCTGCTCAACGACTTTATGTCGCGTGGCGACAATATTTTTGTCGGCACCGTCAAGCGTATGGACAAGGGCGATGTCATCGTGGAAAGCGGCCGCGTCGAAGGGCGCTTGCGCCGTGCCGAGATGATCCCTAAAGAAAACCTGCGTGCTGGCGACCGTGTCCGCGCCATGATCATGGAAGTGGACCTGACGCTGCGTGGCGCGCCGATTCTGTTGTCGCGCTCGGCGCCTGATTTCATGATTGAACTGTTCCGCCAGGAAGTGCCAGAGATTGAGCAAGGCCTGTTGGAAATCAAATCCTGTGCCCGAGACGCCGGCTCACGCGCCAAGATTGCGGTGCTGTCGCATGACAAGCGCATTGACCCTATCGGCACCTGTGTGGGCGTGCGCGGCAGCCGCGTCAACGGTGTGACGACCGAGCTGGCAGGCGAGCGCGTAGATATCGTGTTGTGGAGCGAAGACCCGGCGCAATTTGTTATCGGTGCGCTAGCGCCAGCCAATGTCAGCTCTATCGTGGTGGACGAAGAGCGCCACGCCATGGATGTGGTGGTGGACGAAGAAAATCTGGCTATCGCCATTGGGCGCGGCGGACAAAACGTGCGTCTGGCGTCCGAATTGACCGGCTGGAAGATCAACATCATGGACGCGGCAGAGTCGGCGCAGAAATTGGCGGTGGAGACCGATTCGGGCCGCCGCTTGTTTATGGACAAGCTCGATGTGGACGAGGAAATTGCCGACATCCTGATCGCCGAAGGCTTCACCAGCCTAGAAGAGGTGGCCTATGTGCCCTTGCAGGAAATGCTGGAAATTGAGAGCTTTGACGAGGATACGGTGCATGAGCTGCGTACCCGTGCCAAAGATGCCTTGTTAACCATGGAAATTGCGCGTGAAGAGAGCGCTGCCAGCGTTTCGCAAGACTTGCGTGACTTGCAGGGTCTCAGCGCTGAGCACATTGGCATGCTGGCCGAACACGGCATCAAAACCCTGGACGATTTGGCCGATTTGGCTACTGACGAACTTACAGAAATCACCGGCCAGTCAATTGACGAAGCCACTGCCCTGATCATGAAGGCGCGCGAACATTGGTTTACCGATGACGCTGCCGCTCAAGAGTCACGGCCATGAAAGGTTACCCGCTAAATGTCCAGTACGACTGTCGCCGAGTTTGCCAGTGAACTCAAGAAATCTACCGAAACCCTGT
>CANKNK010000037.1 GCA_947483455.1 Comamonadaceae bacterium
CTCGGTCACAGTGGAACGCCTGGCCGACACGCTGGAAGTGACGCTACAAACCGTGCGCCGCGACGTGCAGCGTCTGGCCGACGAGGGCCTGCTCGCGCGCTTTCACGGCGGCGTGCGCGTGCCTGGCTCCACCGTCGAAAACCTAGCCTATCCACAGCGCGAAATCCTCAACGCCCAAGGCAAAGCGCGCATTGCGCAGGCGGTGGCCAATGCCGTGCCCAATGGCTGCTCGCTACTGCTCAACATCGGCACCACCACCGAGGCCATCGCCCGGGCGCTGACCAAGCACGAAGGATTGCGGGTGATTACCAATAACCTGAACGTAGCCGCCATCCTGAGCGCCAACCCACAAAGCGAAGTCATCGTGGTGGGCGGCGTAGTGCGCGGGCGCGACCAGGGCATTGTGGGGGAGGCGGCGGTGGATTTCATCCGCCAATTCAAGGTGGACATCGGCTTGATCGGCATCTCGGCCATCGAATCAGACGGCTCGCTACGCGACTTTGATTACCGCGAGGTAAAGGTGTCACAAACCATTATTTCGCATGCCCGCGAAGTCTGGCTGGCCGCCGATGCCAGCAAATTCAACCGCGCGGCGATGGTCGAAGTAGCGCAGCTCTCCAGTATCGACCGCCTGTTCTCAGACGCCATTCCGCCGGAGCCCTTTATGGGCTTGATGGCCGAAGCCCAAGTACGATTTACGCTGGCGGCTGACTGATTCCACGCTCGGCCTGCCAACCGTTTTTTACCCCGATTGCCCTCTTCATCACCACCTGCCATGACCTACCTGCTCGCACTTGACCAAGGCACCTCCAGTTCCCGCAGCATCGTCTTCGATGCGCAAGGCCGCATCGTAGCCATGGCGCAGGAAGAGCTCACACAGTATTACCCGCAGCCCGGCTGGGTGGAACACGACCCACTGGAAATTTGGCGCACCCAGCTGGCGACCGCGCGTGCGGTACTGGCCAAAGCCGGCATCAGTGCACAGCAAGTGCACGCGATTGGCATCACGAATCAGCGCGAAACCACCGTGGTCTGGAACCGCAAGACGGGCCAGCCCATCCACAAAGCCATCGTCTGGCAAGACCGGCGTGCCGAGCCGGCCTGTGCGGCCCTGCGGGAGCGCGGCATGGCCGAACCCATACGCCAGAAAACCGGTTTGCTGGTCGATGCGTATTTTTCCGGCACCAAACTGCAATGGATTTTGGACCACGTGCCCGACGCCCGTGCCCAGGCCGCCCACGGTGCGCTGGCCTTTGGCACGGTGGACAGTTGGCTGTTGTGGCAACTAACAGGCGGGCGGGTGCACGCCACCGATGTGAGCAATGCGGCGCGCACCATGCTTTTTAACGTGCACAGCAACACCTGGGATGCGGAACTCTTAGCGGCACTCGATATTCCCGAGGGCCTGATGCCCCAAGTGCTGCCCTCGGCCGCACACTTTGGAGACATTGACCCGGGCCTGCTGGGCCACCGTATTCCGGTAGGCGGCATGGCTGGCGACCAACAAAGCGCTTTGTTCGGCCAGGCCTGCTTTAGCGCGGGCATGGCCAAGAACACCTATGGCACCGGCTGCTTCATGCTGATGCACACCGGCACACAATTCCAGACATCGACCAATGGCCTGATCACGACCAGCGCCGCGCAGCCTAGTGCGCGGCCCGAATTTGCTCTGGAGGGCAGCGTTTTTGTAGGCGGTGCCGTGGTGCAGTGGCTGCGCGATGGGCTGGGCGCCATCCGCAGCAGCGCCGAGGTGCAAGCCCTGGCGCAAAGCGTGCCCGACAGCGGTGGCGTGATGCTGGTACCGGCCTTTACCGGCCTGGGCGCTCCCTACTGGAACCCGGAGGCGCGCGGCACCATGACCGGGCTAACACGCGGCAGCACCCTGGGCCATATCGCCCGCGCGGCCTTGGAAAGCATTGCCTTTCAAAGCGCCGCGCTCTTGCAAGCCATGGCACGCGATGCGCAGCAAGCCGGCGCCGCCGCCGTGACAGAACTGCGCGTCGATGGCGGCGCCTGCGTCAATGATTTGCTGATGCAATTTCAGGCCGACTTGCTAGGCATCAGCGTGCTGCGCCCTCAGGTCACCGAGACCACTGCTTTAGGCGCCGCCTACCTGGCCGGGCTGTCTACCGGCCTGTACCCAGACACCGCCTCGCTGAGCCAACTATGGCAAGCCGAGCGCCGCTTTGAACCGCAAATCAGCCGCGCCCAAGCCCAAGAACAAATGCAGCGCTGGGAGCACGCGGTGCGGCAAACCACGGCGGTGTAATCCTGCGCAGGGAACGCATTTGCAGCGCCTGTGCATCCATTGCAGGTAAGCGGCAGTTAGACTGAAGCGCTAAGCGCATCAGCATTTGCACACTCCATGTCCCATTCCATTGCATTCATAGGCGGCGGCCAAATGGCCGGTGCCCTCATCGGCGGTCTGATCAAGCGCGGCACGCTAGCTGCCGACATTGCGGTGGTCGAACCCTTTGCTGGCGCGCGCGACGAATTGATGGCGCGCTACGGCGTACAAGCCCAGGCAGCACCCGGCCCCTTTTTGCAGGCGTGCGCCTTGGTGGTTTGGGCCGTCAAGCCGCAGACCTTTAAAGATGCGGCAGCGGCCACGCAAAGCCACACCCCGCAAGCTTTGCACCTGAGCGTGGCCGCAGGCATACGCAGCGACACCTTGGCGCAATGGCTACACAGCGAACGCATCGTGCGCGCCATGCCCAACACCCCGGCCTTGATCGCTCAGGGCATCAGCGGCTTGTTTGCGCGCAAGGGCGTGAGCGATGCCGACAAGGCACGCGTGGCCCAAGTGCTAGAGAGTACGGGTCAAACGCTTTGGCTCCAGGATGAGGCGCAGATCGACGCAGTCACTGCGCTATCGGGCTCTGGTCCGGCTTATGTGTTTTATTTTTTGGAGGCCATGCGTGATGCTGGCGTCGCTATGGGCTTGACGCCGGCGCAGGCCTACCAGCTGGCACTGGCCACGTTTAGCGGTGCTACCGCCTTAGCCGCTGCCTCTGCTGACGCACCCGAAATGCTGCGCCAGCGCGTCACCTCCAAAGGCGGTACGACCTTCGCGGCACTGACATCTATGGAGGCCGACGGCGTCAAAGCCTCGTTCATCGCGGCTATGCAGGCGGCGCAGCAAAGAGGGCAAGAATTGGGCGACGAATTCGGCGCTTAGTGATCAAAACGTCGCGACCATTGGATGGGTCAATGTAAATCCGTCGCAAATCAACGCAAGCGCATGCCCTGCCCCGTTCGCGCTCAATGCCGCGACTCCGTCCAGAAGCCCTCGCGGCTGTAATGCAATTTCAGGAAATCGATCCACAGTCGCAAGCGCAGCGCCATGTGTTTGCGCTCGGTGAACACGGCGTAAATGCCATTGGGCGGCGCAGCGAATTCCTCCAGCACCGGCACCAGCAGACCGGCGGCAATCTCGGCCTCCACCTCCCAGGTGCTGCGCCAGGCGATGCCCAAACCGCCTAGACACCAGTCGTGCAAAACCTGGCCGTCTGAGCAATCGAGCGGGCCGCTGGGTTTGAGGTGGATCACCTCGCTGCCCTCGGCCCTGGGTAAGGTAAAAGCCCAGCCTCGGGTTTGCGAGGCGTCGCTGGAAAGCGTCAGGCAGTCAAAGCGCTGCAAATCCGACGGGTGGGCTGGTCGCCCGTGGCGCGCCAGATAGGTCGGCGTGGCCACGCACATGCGCCGGTTATCGGCCAGGCGCACGCTAACCAAGGACGAATCAGGCAAATCCCCCACCCGCACCGCGCAGTCAAAACCTTCTGCGGCTAGGTTAATCACCCGATCGCTCAGGTTCAGCGACACCGTCACCGCTGGATGCAGTTCGCGAAACCAGGGGACCAGCGGCGCGACATGGCGCCGGCCAAAGCCCGCAGGCGCTGTCAGCCGCAATTGTCCGCTGGCCTGAATACCCCCCGCACTGACACTGGCCTCGGCATTGCCCAGTTCGGTGAGCAAGCGCTGGCAGTCTTCTAAAAATGCCGTGCCCTCTTGGGTCAGCGTCATACGCCGGGTCGTACGCGTGAGAAGCTTGACCCCTAGGCGCTGCTCCAGCGCATCGAGCCTACGCCCCACGATGGCCGGCGCAACACCTTCCGCCTTGGCCGCAGCGGTCAGACTGCCGCGCAGGGCTACTGCCACAAAGGACTCCATTTGTTTGAGCCTGTCCATGGCCTACTCCTGTGGCAAGGCCAGGCTTCGGGCTTGCACCATGGCGTTGATCTCGTCGTCGCTGTAGCCCACGTCCAACAAAACCTCGCGCCCGTGTTGGCCCAGGCGCGGTGGGTCCAGGCGCAGGCCCAGGCGCTCACCGTCCAAGGTCAGCGGCAACAGGGGTACCGAAGTCGCACGTCCGTCCGGCAGTGTCAGGGGCGCCAAACCGCCGGTTTGCAGCAAATGCGGGTCGGCGAACAAGTGCTGCGGATCGGTAATCGGTGCAAAGGGCAAGCCTTCACGTTCGAACACCGCCGCCAATTCCTCGCTGCTATGTGCTGCCAGGCGTTCGCGCAACAGAGGCATCATCCAGGCGCGGGCGCGCACGCGGTCGTTATTCGTCGCTAGGCGGGTGTCGGCGTACAAATCGTCAAAACCAAAGGCTTCGCAAAACACCCGCCACTGGGTATCGCCCACCACCGCTAAAAAGATTTGGGCACCGCTTTGTACGCTGAACACATCGTAAATACCCCAGGGCGAAATGCGCTCGGGCATGGGCGCTGCGGGCTGGCCGGTGACGGCAAATTGCAGCATGTGCTGCGCCACCAAGAACACATTGTTCTCGAACAACGCCGCCTGCACTTGTTGGCCCTGCCCTGTTTGCTGGCGCTGCATCAGCGCGGCCATGGCGCCCATGGCACCGAACACGCCGCCCATGATGTCGTTGACGCTAGAGCCCGCGCGCAGTGGGTCACCCGGGCGGCCCGTCATATAGGCCAAGCCCCCCATCATTTGCACGACTTCGTCCAAAGCCGTGCGGTGCTCATACGGGCCGGGCAAAAATCCTTTGTGGCTGACGTAGATCAGGCGCGGATGGCGCGCCGACAAGGTGGCGTAATCCAGCCCCAAGGTTTCCATGGTGGCGGGTTTGAAGTTTTCACTGACGATATCCGCCCGGGCCACCAAGCGCGCCACCACGTCGCGGCCCGTGTCGCTTGCTAAGTCCAGTGCAATACTTTTTTTGTTGCGGTTAAATAGCGGATAGAAACCCGCGCCCACGCCCAAGAGTTTGCGCGTGCTGTCACCAGCCAGCGGCTCGACCTTGACGACATCGGCGCCCATATCGCCCAACACCATGCCGCAAGTGGGGCCCATGACCATGTGGGTGAACTCGACAACGCGGATGCCGGACAGGGGCAAAGGCTTGGGTGTATTCATTTTTGTCACGAATGGATTGCTTTTTACCATCATAGTATGCATCAAAGTATGCAATACAGTAGTGCACCGTGCAATTTCTTGCGCGCGCCTATTCCTGTCCGTTTCTAAGGAGCCCCTATGGCCACCGCCCGCACCACTATCGGCCGACTGCATGTCGCCACCGTTTTGCAAAACTTTATCGATACCGAAGTGCTGCCCGGCACCGGTGTCAAGCCGGCCAAATTCTGGAAAGGCTTTAACGCCATCGTGGCCGATCTGGCCCCTAAGAATGCCGCCTTGCTGGCAGAGCGTGACCGCTTGCAAAGCGAAATCGATACCTGGCACCAAGCCCACCCCGGCCCGATTGCCGACATGAAAGCCTACCAGGCGTTCTTGAAAGACATTGGCTATCTGGCACCCTTGCCCGCCAAGTCGCGCATCGTCACGAAAAACGTGGACGCCGAATTGGCCATCCAAGCGGGTCCCCAGTTGGTAGTGCCAGTGCTCAATGCGCGCTACGCCCTCAATGCCGCCAATGCACGCTGGGGCAGCTTGTATGACGCGCTGTATGGCACTGACGTGATCTCCGAAGACGGTGGCGCCACCAAACTCAGCCCCAGCGGCAAGCCCTACAACGCCAAGCGCGGTAAAAAAGTGATTGCCTATGCGCGCAAGCTACTCGACGAAGTCGCCCCCTTGCGCAAAGGCTCGCACAAAGACAGCGTGGCCTATAGCGTGAAAAACGGCAAGCTGGCCGTGGCCCTCAAAGACGGCAGCAACACCAGCCTGGCCACGCCAGCGCAGTTCAAAGGTTTTCAAGGTGCGGCCAAAGCGCCCTCCTCGGTGCTTTTAGAGCACAACGGCTTGCACCTGGACATCCAGATTGACCGCACGACGGCCATTGGCAAAACCGATGCCGCCGGTGTGTTTGACGTAGTGGTGGAAGCCGCACTATCGACCATCCTGGACCTGGAAGATTCGGTGGCCGTGGTCGATGCGGCAGACAAAGTGCTGGCCTACCGCAACTGGCTGGGCATTTTGCAAGGCACGCTCACCGAGACCATTAGCAAAGGCGGCAAGAGCTTTGTGCGCGGCCTCAACCCAGACCGCGTCTATACCGGAGCGGACGGCAAACCCGTAGTGCTGCATGGCCGCTCGCTGCTGTTTGTGCGCAACGTGGGCCATTTGATGAGCAACCCAGCCATCACCTACACCGCCAAAGACGGCAGCATCCATGAAATCCCCGAAGGTATTTTGGACGCGGTAGTCACTACCGCCATCGCCATCCACGACCTGCAACGCACCCGGGCCGATGCAGCAGCGGGCATGGTGCGCAATTCGCGCAAAGGCTCGGTGTATATCGTCAAGCCCAAGATGCACGGCCCGGCAGAAGTGGCTTTTGCCGATGCATTGTTTGGCCGCGTCGAGGCCTTGCTGGGCTTGCCCGAGAGCACGGTCAAGCTGGGCATCATGGACGAAGAGCGCCGTACCAGCGTCAATTTGCAAGCCTGTATCGGCGCCGCACGCAGCCGTGTGGCCTTTATCAACACCGGCTTTTTAGACCGTACCGGCGACGAAATGCACACCGCCATGCACGCCGGCCCCATGATCCGCAAAGCCGAGATGAAAGCCACTCCCTGGATCGCAGCCTACGAGCGCAGCAATGTGCTGACCGGCCTGGCCTGCGGCCTGCGCGGTAAAGCGCAAATCGGCAAAGGCATGTGGGCCATGCCCGACCTCATGAAGGCCATGGTGGAGCAAAAAATCGTACACCCCAAGGCAGGTGCCAATACCGCCTGGGTGCCCAGCCCCACTGCGGCCACACTGCACGCCCTGCACTACCACCAAGTGCTGGTCAGCGATGTGCAAAAGCAGTTGGAAACTATCGACTTGCGCAAAGAGCGCGCCGGCTTGCTGAACGACTTGCTGACCATTCCGGTAGCCACCCACACCGGCTGGAGCGAGAAAGAAAAGCAGCAAGAGCTGGACAACAATGTGCAAGGCATATTGGGCTATGTAGTACGCTGGATTGACCAGGGCGTGGGTTGCTCCAAAGTACCCGACATCCACAACGTGGGCCTGATGGAAGACCGCGCCACGCTGCGCATTTCCAGCCAGCACATTGCCAATTGGCTGCTGCACCGCATCGTCACCAAAAAGCAAGTGCAAGCCACCTTCGAGCGCATGGCCGCGGTGGTGGACGGGCAAAACGCCGGTGACCCGCTGTACCAGCCCATGGCCGGTAATTTCAAGACCTCAAAAGCCTACAAGGCGGCCACCGACCTGGTGTTCAAAGGCCTGGCGCAACCGAGCGGCTACACCGAGCCACTACTGCATGCATGGCGTTTGAAAGTAAAGGCGCAGCGCAAATAGCCTGCTGCATCATTGCAAAAAATAAGGGCACCTGCGGGTGCCTTTATTGCTGGGCACGTGGGATCTGCTACACGCCCAAAAACCCGGCCAGCGCCGGATCACGCAGCAAGTCCTGGCCACTGCCTTGCATGACCACCTGGCCTTTTTGCAGCACGATAGCGGTGTCCGCGCGTTCCAGCACTTTGCGGTAATCGCGGTCCACGATCAAGGTGGCGATGCCGCTTTGGCGTATGCCTTCGATCACGCGCCAGATTTCAGCCACGATCAAAGGGGCTAAGCCCTCGGTGGCTTCGTCCAGGATGATGAGTTGCGGATGCGTCATCAAGGCGCGGCCTATGGACAGCATTTGCTGCTCACCGCCAGACAACTCAGCACCCCAATTGGACAGACGCTCGGCCAAGCGCGGGAAGGTTTCCATCACCCTGGCAAACGGCCAGTCGCTGCGCCCGTCGGTACCCGGGCGTGCGGCCATGAGCAGGTTTTCGCGTACCGTGAGGTTTGGAAAAACGCCCCGGCCCTCGGGCACATAAGCCACGCCCAAGCGCGCCATTTCATGCGGGCGACTGTTGGACACATCCACGCCAAAAGCGCGGATGCTGCCGCTGCGCTGCGTCACGTGCCCGAGCAGGGTGCGGATGAGCGTACTCTTACCCATGCCATTGCGTCCCAGCAGGCCCATAGTCTGGCCGCGCGCAATGTCCAGGTCCACACCATACAAAACCTGACCCGAACCGTACCAAGCCTCCATCCCACGCGCTTGCAAAATAGGGCCTTGCATCAGTGCTCCCCCAAATAGGCCACCCGCACTTCGGGGCTGTTGCGCACTGCTTCGGGGCTGCCGCAGGCAATGCGTTGTCCGTTCACCAGCACGGTAATCACATCTGCCACGCGAAACACCGCATCCATGTCGTGTTCAATGAGCAGCATGGCGTGGCTGGTTTTGAGGGCTGTCAGCAGCTCCAGCATGCGTTCGGTTTCTTCGGCGCCCATGCCCGCCAAGGGCTCGTCCAGCAACAACACCGAGGGTTGCGTCGCCAGGCACATGGCGATTTCAAGCTGGCGCTTTTGGCCGTGTGACAACAAGCCGGCTTCGCGCTCGCGCAGATCCATTAAGCCCGCTTGGATTAAGGCTTGCTGCGCCGCCTGCAGGCTCTTGCTGCAACTCGCTGCGCTGCGCCACCAGGCCCAGGCTTGCTGGTGCATGGCCTGTGCCGCGAGCCTGCAGTTTTCTAGCACCGTGAAGCTGGGGTAGATGGTGTTGCGCTGGTAGCTGCGGCCTAGGCCAGCGCGGGCGCGGCGCGGCTGGCTCCAAGCGCTCACATCGTGCCCGCGCAAATGCACCGTGCCAGACGATGCTTCCAATTCGCCCGACAAAATATTGACCAGCGTGGACTTACCCGCGCCATTGGTGCCTATGACGGCGTGCACGCTGCCGCGCGCCACATCGATAGACACCTTGTCCAAAGCGGTGAGGCCACCCCAGCGGCGGCTGATGCCGATGCCGCGCAGCAATATCTCAGGGCTGTGCATGGCCTGCCTTGCTTGGCGCTGCATGTGCCAAATCGTGCCCGCCGTGCAGGCGGCGCACGCGGCCCAGCCACTGCGCGGGTATACCTACCAGCCCGCGCGGCAGCAAGGCCACACTGGCAATGATGGTGAGCCCTAGGCCCAGATGCCAGTGTTTGGCGAACTCGCCAAAGATGGCCTCCGAGCGGAAAAATTCTTGTAACAGAGCGAAGGCAAATGCGCCGATCAGTGCGCCGCGCAAATGCCCCAGTCCACCCAAAATAATGATGATGAGCACTTCGCCCGAAATATGCCAGCTCATCATTTCCGGGTTCACAAAACCGTCTTTCACCGCAAATAAAAACCCGGCCAGTCCGGCAATTCCACCGGAGACTACAAAGGCCGCCAGCTTGTAGGGATAGGTAGAAAAGCCGGTGGCGCGCATGCGCTGTTCATTCACCCGAATACCCGCTAAAGCATGGCCAAATGGGGAGCGACCCAGCAAGGCCAAAAACACAAAGGTGGCCAGCAGGCAGGCCAAGGTAAAACGGTACATCACAAGGGGTTTATCCAAATCCAGCCAGCCACCCAGCGTCGGTTTCATCATCAGGTAAATGCCGTCGGTGCCGCCACCCAAAGGCGTGTCATGCACCACGTAATAGGCCATTTGTGCAAAAGCCAAGGTA
>CANKNK010000038.1 GCA_947483455.1 Comamonadaceae bacterium
AAGCATCTCAAGAACGGCGGCCTGATTTGCTCCCACCGCGGCCCCGGCGGCGGGTACCAGCTTCAGCAGTCCGTCGAGCACCTATCGGTTTGGGATGTGGTTTCGTGCTTCAAAGACAACGACCCACCTGTCAAGGCGGGCCAGGAGAGCCCTGAGAGTGAGGCTGCATTGGCCCTGGCAATCGAGTTGCAAGAAGCGGTTTGCCAGCACCTACAGGCCTACCCCTTGACCGACGTGCTGGCACAACTGCCACCAGTTGAGCCGGACCACATGCACTCGCGCTCCATGCATACGGCCTTTCATCTGAAGCCCTTGAACCAGCCTGGCCCACCTTTGGCTCCAAGTTGGGTGTTTGATCTGGCGAAGTTCACCCACGCGGCGCATGCTTGAGGCGGACCTATGAAAATTTCTTACGTGTTGTGGAATAAAACGGGGAAAGGACGCAAAGTCCCCGAAGGACAGTCATGGCAGTGGATCCACGAAGTGGAAGATGAGCACCAAATGGCGAATGTCTTCAAAAGGCTTAAGAAAACTATTCGCGAATGCCGACTAGCCCTGGTAAACCTACACATCGAACAGCGAGATTGCTCAGACGAAATGTTGGAGCGAGCAACCTTCGCCTACAAAGGCCCCATCCTTTATGACGAAAGTATATCGCCCAAAAGAATAATGCATGTGCATGAAGATACGTTTGAAACGCAAGACGCTGAGACCGCCTAACCATGCACTCGACGGCTACCCCCACTACGGTCTTGTATGACGGCTCTTGCCCAATTTGCAGCCGCGAGATAGAGCAATACAAAAAAGGGGATCCGCGCGGCGAAATTTGCTGGCTAGATGTGTCAAGCCCGAAATTCGTAGCGCCTCCCGGACAAAGCGCGCAAGCACTTATGCAACGATTTCATGTCATCAGGCCGGACGGCTCCATGGTCTCCGGCGCTGCTGCATTCATTCACCTGTGGGAACAACTGCCGGGCTGGAGGCAGCTGGCCCGCTTGGGCCGATTGCCGGGGATGTTGAAGTTGCTGGATTTCGGGTACGAAAAATTTTTGATTTTTCGCCCTAAGCTGCAAAAAATATTTGCGTAGTCATTACATTTGAAACCCCGAAAATTAGCACCGTATGATGCTGGAACCCCATGATGCACACTCCTCCGCTTTTTGCCACTGGTCAGTACCAGGCCTTGGTGGTCGGCTCGAGCGGAGCGATTGGCGGTGCGTTTGCAAAAGCGTTTCAAGCAGATCCTCGGTGCACCCATGTGGAACTTGTTTCCCGCGATTCGAGCAGTGACTTCGACCTTACCGATCACGAATCCATCCGTGCTCAAGCCATATTATCCAGCGCCCGGGGTCCCTACCAAATCATCATCGACGCGACAGGCGCGCTTGCAATCAATGGAGTAGGACCGGAGAAAGCGCTTAACAGCCTTCATCCGGAACACTTGATGCAAGCCTATTTGATCAATACCATCGGTCCGGCCATGGTATTGCGCTACTTTGCGCCCTTATTGGCAAGGGGCTCCTCGGTATATGCAAAACTTTCTGCGCGGGTTGGCAGCATCACCGACAACCAAAAAGGCGGGTGGTACGGTTACCGAAGTTCAAAAGCTGCTTTGAATATGATCTTGCAAACTGCGGCGATCGAACTACAGCGTAAAAACCCAGCTCTGCACGTCGTAGCGCTGCAGCCCGGAACAGTACGGTCCACATTGTCCCAAGCGTTTACTAGCTCAGCCAGCCCAGTTCTTGAACCTGCGCAATCTGTATCTGGAATGCTTCATGCATTAAAAGCGTTGCAGCCAAAATCTGGAGCCTATTTCCTGGACTACCAAGGTATTGAAATACCTTGGTGAAAATTTCAAGCTAGCCGGACTTGTTTTGCGAGAAGGCCATGTTTTTCATTCAAGCTCATTTACACATAAATGAAACCCAGTTTCAAAGGTAATAAACAGTCGCTGCCGAGCAAACTCTGTTCCGTATGCGCCCGCACGATGACTTGGCGCAAGGCCTGGGCTAGGAACTGGGAGTCGGTACGGTATTGCTCAGATACCTGTCGCGATAAAAAGCATTCAGTTGGTAAGCAGGCCCCCCATGGCTGAGTCGCTTAGGCTGCCATCTACACAGCCCACCACGGTGCGCAACCTGGTCATTGTTCTGGGCGATCAGCTCGACCTTCAGTCGTCCGCGTTGCAGGGCTTTGATGCGGCACAAGACCTAGTCTGGATGGCCGAGGTCGCCGAAGAGTCCACCCATGTCTGGTCGGCCAAGCAGCGTATCGCAGTATTTTTAAGCGCCATGCGTCACTTTGCGCAATCCTTGCGCGCGCTAGGCCTGCCCTTGGATTACACCCGCTTGGACGCTTTGGACAATGCGGGAACATTGGCACTAGAACTCGGCAAGGCGATTACCCAACTTCAACCCCAAGCACTGGTGATGAGTGCTCCGGGAGATTGGCGGGTGCTGCAAAGCCTACGCACTGTGGCCAAAACTTACGAATTGGCCTTAGACCTGCGCGATGACACCCATTTCTTCAGCACCGTGCGCGAATTTGCGAGCTATGCCCAAGGCAAAAAACAAGTGCGCCTGGAATACTGGTATCGCGAACTGCGCAGAACCCACAATATCCTGATGGACGGCAAGGACCCCATGGGTGGGCAGTGGAATTTTGATGCGGACAACCGCGAAGCGTTTGGTAAAGCGGGCCCCCAAAATGTTCCTCCGCCAAGCCGCTTTGTACCGGACAACATCACCCAAGAGGTATTGGCGCTCGTCGAAACACGCTTTGCCAGTCACCCCGGCAGTTTGCACAGCTTCGCTTGGCCGGTGACGCGGTCCCAAGCTTTGATGGCCTTAGAGACGTTTATCGCGCAGCGCCTGCCACTTTTCGGCAAGTATGAAGATGCCATGTGGGTGGGCGAGGCCTGGCTTTACCACTCGCACCTGAGTTGCGCCCTCAACCTCAAACTCTTAAACCCCCGCGAAGTCGTGCAGGCCGCCGTAGATGCCTATAGCAAGGGCCACGCGCCACTGGCAGCTGTGGAGGGCTTTATTCGCCAAATTCTGGGTTGGCGCGAATATGTGCGAGGTATCTATTGGCTGCATATGCCGCAGTACCTGGAACGCAATGCGCTCAATGCACAAGCTGCCCTCCCCGCTTGGTACTGGACCGGACAAACCGAGATGGCATGCCTGAAAGACGCGATTACGCAAACGCTGGAGCATGGCTATGCCCACCACATCCAACGGCTGATGGTGACAGGCTTATACGCCCTATTGCTCGGCGTCAAACCGCAAGCGGTACACACTTGGTACCTGAGCGTTTATGTGGACGCGGTGGAGTGGGTGGAATTACCCAATACCCTGGGTATGGGACAGTTTGGCGACGGCGGGCTGATGGCCAGCAAACCCTATGTCGCGAGTGGCAAATACATCCAGCGCATGAGCAACCACTGCGCAGGCTGCACGTACGATCCAGCCCAATCGACCGGCCCGCGCGCGTGTCCGTTCACTACCTTGTATTGGGACTTTTTAATGCGTCACGAGGACGACCTTAAGAAAAACCCGCGCATGGCCATGCAACTGAAGAACCTGGGACGACTCGATGCCACAGCGCGTGACAGCGTTACAGCACATGCCACGGCCCACCGCAACGCCCAGCTGTAGGCTTACCGAAGATTTTGACAATACCCCACAAAGCCCCTGTGGGTCATAGATTGCTGGTGCGATTCAAAAGAAACCAGGTATTCATTGCCCCCTTACCTACAATATCTTTAGGCCCCATGTTTTCAGAAATAAAACTCTTTCCAAGTCTGAGTTGCGTGGAGTCAGTGATTTGTATTCTTCCTGGAACGCCTTGAGACTCCATTCGACTCGCTGTATTTACAACATCACCCCAAATATCGTATAAGAATTTGCGCACCCCAATCACACCAGCCACGACGGAACCACTATTTAGGCCCACTCTTATTTCAAAATGGTAGTCATTTTCTTTATTGAATTTTTCCATGACTTCGAGCATATCAAAGGCGGCGTGTGCCGCCTGCTCGGCATGATTAGACTTGGGAATCGGCAAACCTGCCGCCGCCATATAAGAGTCTCCAATAGTTTTTATTTTTTCGAGACCACGATGGTCAGTAATATTATCAAACTTCGTGAAAATCTCATTTAACACATCCACCAATACTCTGGCGCTTACAGTTTCAGTGAATTTGGTAAACCCAACGATGTCCGCAAAAAGGACGGTCACTTCTGGAAAAGTATCAGCAATTACTTCTGAAAAATTATCTGCTTTAAATTCCGGCTGATTCTTCAAGCGCTTTACGATTACTTCTGGAAGCACATTATTCAACAAACGTTCAGACACTTTTTGCTCAGCTACGATTTGCTCGAACAGGTTATTGGTTTGCAAATTAAGTAAACGAACCTCTAGAAGATTTTGGACACGAACCAAGACTTCTGCCAGATTAAAGGGCTTACTAATAAAATCTCTTGCCCCGGACTTCAATGCACGCAACTTCTCTTCAGGTTGTGCCGTTATAACCAGTACAGGCAGGTATCCGCTGGTTTCAATTTCCCTAAGGCTTTCCATTACTTGGAACCCATCCATGACTGGCATGTGCAGATCCAAAAGTATCAAATCATAGTTATTATTTTTATGTAACTGATAAACCTCCTGCGGAATTTGGGTAGAAGCTATTGATGTGTAACCCGCACTGCGAAGTATTCTTTCCAAAAGTAGCACATTCGCCGCTTGATCATCTACGATGAGTAGATTAGCTTTTAAAATGTCTGATTTATTTATCACTTATTCTCTTGAGCAAACTCAAGCGCCAAATTTAAAGTATCCATAAATTCCTTAACTTTGATAGGTTTTGTTAGATACTTAAAAAACCCTGCTTGAATACCCAACTCTATATCTCGTAGCATAGCATTGGCGCTCAGTGCCACGACCGGAATATTGTTGGTCGATGGATCTTCTTTAAGGATTTGTAGCGCCTCTAAACCACTGAGACCAGGTAAATTAATATCCATTAATATGATATCCGGTTTTATTGATCGTGCAAGATCAACACCCAAAGTGCCATTGATTGCGGTAAACAACTCAATATCTGAACGAAGTGCGATGAGTTGCTCCACAAGCTTCATGTTTGCTGGGTTATCTTCAATATACAGAAGGGTATGGTGACTTTTCCCCGTTTTGGGCTGAGGCGGCGGCGTAGTTGCCAGCTCAGTCTTTCTAATAATTACCTCTGGCGCCGCGGTTGATCGCAACTCTACCCAAAAAACACTTCCAACTCCAAGAGTGCTTTCAACTCCCAGAGTTCCATCCATCAGTTCGGTAAGCTGTTTTGTGACGACAAGCCCAATGCCCGTTCCAGCCACACCCCTGGCCTCCTGTCCCAGGCGATTGAATGGTTGGAATAATTGACTTATTTTTTCAGGCTCCAGACCATCCCCGGTATCCCGAAAGCTAATGCGGATGCGATCATTATCAAGATCCGTGCAAGTGACGATCACGCTCCCTTTGTCTTTATTGTATTTAATTGCGTTTGAAAGAAGATTAATAATAATTTGTTTCAAACGCGTCTGATCAGCCCAAACAAAACGAGGCTCATCCGATTGGGGGAAGGTCAAACGAATTCCATGCTGTAAGGCCTGCGCCTCCATCATCGTTTGGCATTCGTATAAAACATCATCCAATGGAACCGGCTCTAAGGATAGAAACACCTTGCCAGATTCAATCACGGCAAGATCAAGAATTTCATTGATTAAATTGAGTAAATGCCACCCAGCCTGAAGTATTTGCTCTATGCTTTCCTTTTGGGAGCTTGTTGGGAGCGGGGTAGCAGATTCAATAAGTTGTGCAAAGCCTAATATTGCATTGAGTGGTGAACGCAACTCATGGCTCATCCCCGACAGAAAATCAGATTTAGCTCTATTTGCTTTTTCTGCATTTAATTTTGCATTCTCTAACTCGACGTTAGTTTCTTGCAAAGCCTGTTCAAATCGCTTTCGCTCTGTTACGTCTCTTGCTGAAGCAAAAACGCCTTGCAAAGTTCTGTCACGGTCATAAAAAGTTGTGGCGTTATAGGAAACATCCGTTCTTTTTCCATCCCTTGCGCACGCTGTTAACTCATAGTCAGTAACTTTCTTTTCGCTTAAAACCAGCTTAATTCCGGCCTCCGCCCGATCTGGGTCAGTAAAATATCCTTTAAATGGAGCTCCGATTAACTCATCACGCGTGGATCCGGTTAGCGCCTCCATTTGTTTATTGACATCGGTAATTATTCCCGAAGGGTCGGTTGTTATCAATGCGTCAATATTTGATTCGATGAGGGAGCGTGTGTAAAACTGTTGATCCCGAAGACGTTGGTCCAGTTTCTTCTGCTCAGCCTCAACTTGTTTGCGCGCAGTATTATCCGTTCCAATTAATAGGTAACCAATGATAATATTCTCTGCATCTCGCAAGGCTGTGACAGATACTACGGCTGGAAAGCGACTTCCATCCTTTCGGATGTAAGTTAACTCGTATATATCCTCAATCCCACGTGAGGCCTTGAATACCAAGGCTTCAAAACCCGGCGCAATTGTTGTTTTGAGCTCTTGACTCAATGCCTTTGCGCGGGCGATCACCTCCCGAGGATCAGAAATTTCAGCTGGGGTTATTTTATTGAGCACCTCTCCCGCAGTGAATCCCAGCATGCGCTCCGCGCCCACATTGAAAATTTGAATAACACCCTTAGCATCAGTGGCAATACTAGAGAAATTTGCGCTATTTAGGATTGCATTTTGCAAGGCGCCAGCTTTTAGTACTGCCTCTTCGCGGCGCACCTCGGTAACAACCTCCTTCGAAACCGAGTCGGAATTTTGAATTATTTCGTTATCCATTTGGTTCCTAAAGGTTAAGACTGCCTTGGATTTATTTCGGAACCAAAAAGGCGTTTGACTCATCTTACTGACTAAACCATCTTTTAGGGTATTTATTTTTACGCCCCACTATTGGGTATGGAGAGCTGAACCCAGGGCGAAATTTAGAGTCTATAAAAATAGTAACTGTGCTTTGGCAAGGAAAGACTGCCAAGACCTATGGATAGACCCATGGCAATTTCCGATATCGCATGAAACCAAGCAAGTCAATGAAACGGCCGTGGTCCGACACATTGGGATACGAACCCGACTCCAGCGGCAGCATGCTTGTTGAAAATGCACTTCCCGCTTGTCCAGCGCTTGTAGCAATGCAATAATTGGTCGGCCTAAGCCTAATCCAGCATGCAGAAGAATTTAAGTCTATGATCACTGTTCATCGCAACACTTACAGGTGACGAATTGTCTGAGGTAAATTCCAGCTTTGCCATTGATATTGAAAAGCTAACGAGTTTAGGCATCAATGACCCGCGTTCCGCTGCAGCACGCGATCTAATCCGGTCAAAATCAATTTCCAGCGACCAGCGCCTGTTTCTTAGCCTGTTGGGCTCCAACGTACTCAAGATGGCGTTATTTGAGCCGAAGAAGAAAATTATTGCGGCAGGCAGTTTGGTCGAAGAAGGGTATTTAATCGTCAGCGGTAGCCTGGTGGGCATCCAAGGCGAGCAGATTTATCGCTTTGGGCCCGGGACGGTATTGGGTCTGGCCGAAGGTATTGTCAACCGTCCTAGCAAAATTAGCGTCGTTACCACGACGGCGGTGCAAGCAAAGTTGATCCCGTTTCACAAAGTCGATACCATCATTTCCTCGCTACCCAAAGAGATGAAGGCTATTTTGCAAACCATCGTCAAACGTACTTTGGCTTAAGCTTTACCTTCCCACCAAGTCGAGCTTATTTGCACCATGTCTGAATTCGAGTCCCAAACTTATGCGGATGGCGAGACCATATTTTCGATCGGTGATTTGGCCGAACACCTCTATTTCATAGAAAATGGAAAAGTCGATTTAGTCAATGCGCAATCCAAGGTGTTTGCATCTGCGTCCGCAGGCCAATCGTTCGGAGAGGCCGCTATATTGCAAGGCGGCGTGCGTTCAGCGGGCGCACGCGCAAACGGGGATGTGAATTGCCGGCGCATTGCCGCGGCAGATGCTGCTGAATTATTGCTGAGCCACTCCCCGCTATTAATCGTTATTTTGGAAGCTTTGCTTTTGCAACAAAGCATGCATAACACGCTTCGTAATTCCTAAGTGCCTCCCTGCCACATGAACCCGCCAGCGACTTATCTTGAGCTTTCTGACGCCAATTGGTCCGCTTGCCTGCTTGCATCTTTCAGATATTTAAGAAACTCATGGGAGACCCAATGGATGGGCTTGGCCAAGGTGGTTCAAGACTGCGCCGCCTTTTTGCAAATCGCTGGCAAACCCCATGATGCGCAAGCCAGTTTATTGCTTGATTTGGCATTGCAGCTTGCTCACCAAATAGAAGCAGAGAATGGTCGTGGAACTGAAACGCCCGAGCCGCACTATCACAACCGGCTGCATTTCGCAGATTCATTGACGACCATTACGCTGCAGTGCTGCTTGGAGGTGCAACACGGGGCTGACGCAGATAGCGCATGGCAAGCGGCGCTCCTCCTTATCGCGGTCTCCCATGATTTTCGCCATCCCGGGCGCGTCAATCGGCATACCTCAGACATTGAATCGGCATCGGTCAATGCTTTGCTGCCCTTGATGACTGCTATGCATTTGAGTGAGGTTTGGATTGAGCGTGTCCGTACCGTGATCCTGCGCTCAGACTTCGGTTTAGTGCGGGAAAACCATGCGCGTGTATCGGGGCTGCCTTTCCAGTGGAACACCGACTGGGCTACGGTGCTCTTGAACGAGGCCGACATCATGGCGAGTGCCTCGGCTGATTTCGGCCCCGCACTTAGCCAAGCTTTATCCAAAGAGTGGGAAGCCATTGAATTTGCCCCCTACGCTACCGTGGCTACCGAGTTGGGGCGGCGGCAGTTTTTATCAAATCTCCAGTTTTCCAGTTATTCAGGCCGGACCTTGTCCGCGGGCATTCTGACAGCGAATTGATTTTTGAAAGCCCCATGATCGACCTGATACCCTTCCTACGGGTCGCAGCTATTCTTCCAGACGCAGTGCTCGCACCCCTAGAGTTTCAAAGAATACGAAGAACGCACCGCTTCGCTCCTGCCACGGCAGATCCACTGCAGTTTCCGGGCGGATTAAATTTGGCTCATCAACACTGAGCGATACCTATGCTAAAAATTATCCGATATTTGCTAATTTTCATAAGCCTTGTTGCCCTAGCAGGCTTGGTAGCGGTGTGGGCGCCGGATCGGCCTGTAGGGGAGTTGACGGCTCGCTGGGCGCCCCAGCCCTCCCAGTTTGTTGCCATCGATGGCATGAGCGTTCATTTGCGCGACGAAGGGCCAAGGGACGACCCTGAACCCCTCATTCTTTTGCACGGTACGGGCGCCAGTTTGCACACCTGGGATGCTTGGACCGAGGCGCTCAAGGCACACCATCGGGTGATCCGCGTGGATTTGCCGGGCTTTGGTCTCACAGGACCAAGCAAGGACGGCAACTACCAAATGCCTGCCTACACCCATTTCATGCATGCATTGATGGACGCATTGCAAATCGAACGTGCGGTTTTGGCAGGCAACTCATTTGGTGGCGATGTCAGCTGGCAAACCGCTGTAGCCTATCCAGACAAAGTTTCGAAGCTGATTTTGGTTGATGCGGCGGGTTATGCCACCACGGCCACATCCGTACCAATCGCCTTCAAACTTGCACAAATGCCGCTGCTGAGCAGCCTGTTGAGCAGCGTCCTGCCGCGCGGGGTGATTGAATCTAGCGTTCGAAACGTGTATGCAGACCCGTCTAAGGTCACACCTGAATTGGTAGATCGCTATTACGAACTGGCGCTACGCGCGGGCAATAGGAAGGCAATCACTGAACGGTTC
>CANKNK010000039.1 GCA_947483455.1 Comamonadaceae bacterium
ATGGCGTCCAAGTACATGCGGTCTCGCGTGACTTGAGGCGCTTTTTGGTATTCGTTAAACACCGAGCGGAAACGCTGTGCATCACCCTGGGCCTGGGCTACCACACGCGCTTTGTAAGCATCCGCTTCTTCCTTCAAACGGGCCGCAGAACCCACCGCGCGCGGTATCACATCGTTGGCATAGGCTTGGGCCTCATTTTTCGCACGTTCGCGCTCCTGACCCGCTTTGAGCACATCGTCAAATGACGCCTGGACCTGCTCGGGCGGACGCACGCCGCCCTGCTGCAGGTTGATAGCGACTACTTCGATACCCACTTTGTAGCGATCCAAAATTTCTTGCATCATGGCGCGCACACGCGGGGCGATCTGGTCGCGCTCTTCGGACAAAGCCGCGTCCATTTTCATCTTTCCCAGTACTTCGCGCACCGAGGTTTCCGCCGCTTGCACTACCGCGTCTGTGGGATTCTTGCTTTCAAACAAAAAGGCGCGTGCATCGCTTAAGCGGTATTGCACCGCAAACTTAATGTCCAGAATATTCTCGTCCTGGGTCAGCATGGCCGACTCGCGCAAGCCGGTGGCTTTGAGCACGTTATCGCGACCTACATCGACCGAGCGGATTTGGGTGACGAACACCAATTCATGGCGCTGAATCGGGTAAGGCAAACGCCAGTTGAAGCCCGCATTCACCGTGGATTTATACCGACCGAACTGCGTAATGACCGCCTGCTGGCCTTCTTGCACAATGAAAAAACCGGTCGCCAGCCATATCAAGACCAGCACCGCCACAATCAGTCCGCCACCGATCTGGATATTTTTGAAATCTGGAGGCAAAGGACTGCCAGTTCCGCGTCCACCGCCACCGCGCTTGCCGCCGCCCATCCAAGCGTTCAATTTGCGGTTGAAATCGCGCCACAGTTCATCCAAGTCCGGCGGGCCGGCATTAGCGCCCGGGCGTTGACCGGCACTGGGGCGGTCGTTAGCTGGGTTTTGAGGGGGTGGCGCTTCGGGGCGGGTATCCGGTTTGACTTCGGGGCGGCCTTGGGGGGAAGGTTCCTGGGGGTTGGCGGGCCCATGTTGCGCGCTACCGGAAGGAGATTTACCTTCATCCGAGCGGCCCCAACGGCTGTCATTGAGGTTGAACATGCCGCGCAAGCGCCCCACAATTCCGACAAAACTAAGCCTTGGCATTGAAAATTTCATTGTTATACCTTGCGATGTGCACACCCCGATTGTCCACAATTACGAGTCGGCCTCATGGACCACGGGGGATTGGGGCTGACTGGGCGCAAAAATCGGGGTGCCGCTGGCGGCTCGCGCGAGCAAGCTGCGCAGCTGCGCGAGCCCGGTTCCGGCTTGCGCGCTCAGAAAGACCCGAGGCGTTCGCTGGCCATCGAGTTCGAAAAAATCGCCCATTTGTATGGGCAGACGGCCCTCGGGCAAGGCGTCGATCTTGTTAAACACCAATATTTGCGGCAATTTCTCGGCCCCTATCTCTGTCAAAACACGCTGCACTTGCTCGATTTGCAGCATGTAATCCGGGTGGGACGCGTCCACTACATGCAACAGCAAGTCGGCATCCACGGCCTCTTGCAAGGTGGCCTGGAAGGCGTCCACCAAGCCATGCGGCAGATCGCGGATAAAGCCCACCGTATCGGACAGTGACACCGAGCGCTCAGCTTCACCTAAATAGAGTTGCCGGGTGGTGGTGTCGAGCGTGGCAAAGAGCTGGTCGGCGGCATAAGCCCGGGCCTTAACCAAGGCGTTAAACAGGGTGGACTTGCCCGCATTGGTATACCCGATGAGCGAGATGTTGAAGGCACCGCGGCGGTCGCGTTGTTTGCGCTGCGTCTGGCGTTGGCGCTTGACCTTGTCCAACTGCTCTTTGGTACGCTTGATGTTCGCGGCGATCATGCGCCGATCCAGTTCGATCTGGGTTTCGCCAGGGCCGCCTCGGGTACCGATGCCGCCACGCTGGCGCTCCAGATGCGACCAACGGCGTACCAAACGGGTACTCAAATATTGCAGCCGCGCCAATTCGACTTGCAATTTGCCCTCATGGCTGCGGGCTCTTTGGGCGAATATCTCCAGAATCAAGAAGGTCCGGTCGTTCACCGGCATTTCCAATCGGCGCTCCAAGTTACGCTGCTGCCCCGGGCTGAGGCTTTGATCGAACAATACTTCCTGCGCGCCCAGGCTATGGGCCAGCAGCTTGATCTCGTCGGCTTTGCCGGTGCCTACAAACAAGGCGGCATCCGGGGCGCGGCGCTTGCAGACCATTCTGGCCACCGGCTCCATACCCGCAGTTTGCGCTAGTTGACCCAACTCATCCAGCGTGGAATCGAAATTCGCAAGGCCTAAATCGACACCCACCAAAATAGTGCGCGCGCTAAAGGGTTCTTGTTGCGAGGTCAAATCAGGTCTGCGCACGCAGCAGCCCGACAGGGCCGCCCGGTAGCGATATCAAGGAGCGTCCGTGCCTTCGGCAGGCGTCAACGCGAAATTGACGGCGCGACCAGGCACGATGGTGGATATCGCGTGCTTGTACACCATTTGGGTCACGGTGTTTCGCAGCAAAACCACGTACTGGTCGAACGATTCAATCTGTCCCTGCAGCTTGATACCGTTGACCAAATACACCGACACGGGGACGTGCTCGCGGCGCAATGCGTTGAGAAAGGGGTCTTGAAGAAGTTGACTTTTGTTGTTCACGATATTTTCCGTGTTGAAAGTAATAAGAACGGTTGAAGATACCACATTGGCAAGGGATTTTCATCGCCCGCAGTCAATAGGGGGACTGAAGATTGGCGGCTCGCTAGTCAATCCTTGTCCGCATAGGGGTTAGCTGCAGACTTCATTTGGATACGCAAGGGTGTGCCCACCAGGTTGAATTCTTTGCGGAAACGCCCTTCAAGGAATCGTTTGTAGGTCTCAGTCACATGTTCTAGCGAATTGCCATGGACCACAATAATTGGCGGATTCATACCGCCTTGGTGCGCATAACGCAACTTAGGTCGGTACATTCCTGTTTTCTTAGGCGTCTGAAACTGCACGGCCTCCAAAAGCAAGCGCGTCAGCACGGGCGTAGACATTTTGCAGTTGGCCGCACGATGCGCCTGTGCTATCGAATCCCATACCGGCCCCAAGCCTTGGCGTTTGCGCGCAGAAATCAAATGCAAGGCTGCAAACTTTAAAAATCCCAAACGGGTTTCGAGCGAACGCTTGACCAGTTCGCGCTGGTATTCGTCCACCGCATCCCATTTGTTGACGGCTACCACCACCGCACGCCCCGACTCCAAGATATAGCCCGCAATATGGGCGTCCTGGTCGGTCACGCCGTCCATCGCATCGATCAATAGCAAGACCACGCTGGCCGATTCAATCGCTTGCAAGGTTTTGACTACCGAAAACTTTTCGATGGCTTCAAATACTTTGCCTTTTCGGCGCAAACCCGCGGTGTCAATCAGTTCAAATTTTTGCCCACCACGCTCAAAGGGAATGGAAATCGTATCGCGCGTGGTGCCCGGCAGGTCAAAGGCGACCAGACGCTCTTCTCCCAGCCAGGTGTTTATCAGCGTAGATTTACCCACATTCGGGCGCCCGGCTACTGCCAGCTTGATGGCACCGGGGTTACTTTCATCAGGCTCTAGCGCATCCGGGTCAGGAGCGAAAGGCGCCATCACTTGGTCCATCAAGGTGCGGATGCCTTGCCCGTGGGCCGCAGAAACCGCTATGACCGCACCCAAGCCCAGTTCATAAAACTCGCCAAACTGCGTGCTCTCCGTCATGCCTTCGGCTTTATTGGCCACCACATAGCTGGTTTTGCCCAGACGGCGCAGGTATTTGGCAATCTCGTAATCTTGCGCCGATACGCCGCCCCGGGCATCCACGATAAAAAGCACTGCATCGGCTTCCGCCACGGCTTGGCGGGTCTGCTTGGCCATCTCTTTGAAGATACCAGTCGTCGCATCGGGTTCAAAACCGCCGGTATCCACCACAATGATTTCTTGCTTACCGTGTTTCGCATTGCCGTAGTGGCGGTCGCGCGTCAATCCCGCGAAGTCCGCAACAATGGCATCACGGCTTTTCGTCAAGCGATTGAATAGGGTCGACTTGCCTACGTTAGGCCTGCCGACCAGAGCGATGACCGGTTTCATACAGCGCTGGCCCAATGGCCTATTGCGGCCTGTACCCGATGACGTTACCGCGCTGGGTGATGACCACCCAGGTCGAAGCAAGCCACATAGGCGCGGAAACAATAGCGGAGCCATCGGTGCTGAGGCGATTTAACAGCTTACCGTCTGTGGGAGAAAGAAAGTGCAGATTGCCGTCACCGTCCCCCAGTAGCAAAGCACCACCTGCCAGAGTGGGGCCGCTCACACTGCGAAAACGCAATTTTTCATTGGTCCACAATTTTTCCCCATCAGCGCGGCGCCATGCGATGACCTTGCCATCGCTTTCCGTGCCGAACACGGTCTGGGCATCACCGCCAATACCCGAAGCGCCAGAGGCGGATTTATTCCACACACTGCGACCGCTACGTGCGTCGACACACGCGACGGCATACTGAAATGCGCGCAAACATACGGAATCGGCGACACGGCTTACACCCGAGACCAAATCAGCCAAGCGCTCCACCTCGTTCACCCCTCGCCCGCTGGCTACTTGTATATCCCAACGTAGCGATCCATTTTGAGGGTTTAGCCCGAGCAAGCGACCACCCTGCGCAGCCAGCAAGGTATCGCCGACCGCGGTCAATAAACCAGCCTGCCCCAGCAACAAGGATTCACCTGAACGCTGCTGCGTCCAGATTTTGCGTCCGTTTGCCGCATCAAAGGCATAGACCGTGCGGTCAGCGGCCAATACGAATACCCGCTCACCTGCCACCAAGGGCGCGGTAACTACCAGCGAAGGAATCTTCTGACGCCATAACTCTTTTTGCTCGCTTTGGACAATCAATTGGTTGTCCCGGCTTACGACCGCGACGAACTGTTTGTCGGCACCTACGCCAGCGCTCAGCGTTTGGCCGGTACTGACTCGGGCACGTACTTGACCGCTGGCGGCATCAATCAGGCTCAGGTCGCCTTGGCTGGCCGCAGCCCATAGCATTGCGCCGACCGGACGCATCTCCAGGGAGGAGGCCGTAGCACCCAGATTGACGCGCCATACTTCCTTAACGGCAAGGATAGCGGGGTTGGCCTCCAAGGGCTCGGGTTTGGGTTTGTCAAAACTGGCACAGGCACCCAGTGCGAGCACCACGGAGCAAGCGCACACCACAAACAGGCCGCGCAAAAAAGAGTTGCTCAGTACCATTATTTCAAGCCCTCAGCCACTTTGGGAGCAGCAAGCGCCTCTGGGTCCACGCCCAGCGCGTTGAGCTTGACCTGTATCACACGCCGGTATTGCGCACGTTCTTCTAATTTTTGGTAGGCCACCAAATAGGCCGCTTTCGCCTCGACACGCTTATCTTGTATCGCCAAAATATCGCCTTTGCGATCGGCCACCAGCGCCGCAAATGCTTCGTCTGCCACGCCGTCGAGCAGCGTCATTGCCTTGGCATAGTCTTTGGCATCGAAGTAGATATTGGCCAAACGCAAGCGAGCGATAGCAGCGTAGCCCTCGTCGCCGGATTTATCCACCACCCACTGCAAAGCCGTTTTGGCAGTATCGAGCTCACCTTTGTCGCTGGCTTGGCGCGCCAAGGCTAGGCCTGCCTGTTGGGTATAGGTGGCCGACGCATAGCGCTCTTTCATATCCGAAAAAGTTCGCTGCGCCATCGCCAAATCGCCTGCTGCGACCGACTTGCTCATTTCATCGAACATGGCCGCCGACTGCGCCGCCTGGCTGCGCTGCCGGTAGTGGTAGCCGTTCCAAGCGGCGACGGCGCCCAGTACGACGATCAGCAGCCCAGTGATCAGGTTGCCGTATTGGTTCCAGAAATGCTTGAGCTGGTCAAGCTGTTCTTGTTCTTCAAGGTCTAATTGGTTGGCCATGGCAATACGTGGTTAAGCCTCGGATTGTAGGCTTTGCGCCCATTGGGCCCAATCGGCCAGCGCTACCGTACGCTGCAGGGTCGATGCGTTGCGCAAGTCTTTGATGCTCAGCTTGCCACCAGCCATTTCGTCGGCGCCAAACACCAGGGCATAGCGCGCACCGGATGCATCCGCCTTTTTGAACTGAGATTTCATACTTGCCATGGAGCCGTCCGCGCTGGCGTGCAATTGCACAGACACGCCAATGCCTCGCAACTGCTCTAGGGTGTGCAGCGCAGCGGGCAGAAAATTTTGATCGGTAACCACGGCAAACGCATCCGGCGCTGGCTGCGCGCTTTGAACACCCTGCGCTTTGAGCAACTCCAGCAAGCGCTCCATCCCC
Organism: Comamonadaceae bacterium; assembly: GCA_947483455.1. Taxonomy (GTDB): domain Bacteria; phylum Pseudomonadota; class Gammaproteobacteria; order Burkholderiales; family Burkholderiaceae_C; genus Allorhodoferax. Next base: position 6,372 of record CANKNK010000039.1, read on the forward strand.
AGCGCCCAACCCACGGCCGGCGCGGGTTTGCCCCCGACCTCCTCGATCAAATAGTCATAGCGCCCGCCGCCGCATATGGTCCCCTGAGACCCTAGCTCGGTAGTGACAAACTCAAATACCGTGAGGTTGTAATAGTCCATACCGCGCACCAGGCGGGGGTTGATGACATAGTCGACACCACTAGCCTTCAGGATGCCTAGCACCGCATCCAAATGCGCGCGTGATGCATCGCCCTGGAAGTCCATGAGCCGTGGCGCTGCCTCAATCACGGCCTGCATAGCCGGGTTTTTGCTATCGAGTAGGCGCAATGGGTTCAGTTGCAGACGGCGACGCGAGTCAGCGTCCAAGACTTCATAGTGCTGTTCAAAATAGGCAATCAAGGCGGCACGGTGCAATTTACGCTCATCGGGCTGGCCCAGGTTGTTGATGTGCAATTGCACCCCTTGGATGCCCAATTCTTTCCACAGCGCATGCGCCATCAAAATGAGCTCGGCGTCGACTTCCGGCCCGGCAAAGCCCAGGGCTTCGGCACCAATTTGGTAGAACTGGCGGTAACGACCACGCTGCGGACGCTCGTGACGAAACATGGGGCCGATGTAGAACAAGCGTTTGCCGCCGTTGTACAAAAGGTTGTGCTCCACGACAGCGCGCACCAAGCCGGCAGTGTTCTCGGGGCGCAGGGTCAGGTGCTCGCCGTTCAATCGGTCTTCAAAGGAATACATTTCCTTTTCAACAATGTCCGTCACCTCGCCCAGGCCGCGAACAAACAGTGCGGTAGGTTCGACAATCGGCGTGCGGATACTCTCGTACGCATAACGCCGCATCAAGGCGCGAACGCGACGCTCCAAGTCTTCCCAGCGCGCTGACTCCGGCGGCAGGATGTCGTTCATGCCTTTGACAGCCACCAGACGTTCCGCCCTGCGTGGCGATGTAACTTGATTCATAAGATTTGTGTTATTCGAGAACCGGCGCGCCAAAGCGCTCACGGATATAGTTTTCCACCACCGCTTGGAATTCGGTGGCAATCGCGTCGCCGCGCAAGGTCATGCGTTTTTCACCATCAATGAAAACCGGCGCCGCAGGGGCCTCGCCGGTGCCCGGCAGGCTGATGCCAATGTCGGCGTGTTTGCTCTCGCCGGGACCGTTCACGATACAACCCATCACCGCGACCTTGAGGCCCTCGACGCCCGGAAATTCTTTGCGCCAAACTGGCATTTTGTCGCGCAAAAAATTATCGATCTGCTGAGTGAGTTCCTGAAACGTGGTGCTGGTGGTACGCCCGCAGCCGGGGCAGGCCGTCACGCTGGGTACAAAAGCGCGCAATCCCAGTGCTTGCAAAATTTCCGCTGCAATCACCACCTCCTGGTTACGTGACTCGCCTGGTGCTGGCGTGAGCGACACGCGGATCGTGTCGCCAATGCCCTCTTGTAGCAACACCGACAAAGCTGCGGCAGAAGCCACGGTACCCTTGGTGCCCATACCCGCCTCGGTCAGGCCCAAATGCAAAGGGTAAGACGTGCTGCGACCGAGTTCGCGGTAGACCGCTATTAGGTCCTGCACGCCACTGACTTTGCAAGAAATAATGATTTGGTGGGCGGCCATACCCATGGATTGCGCCAGTTGCGCCGAACCCACCGCCGAGCTGATCAAGGCTTGGTACATCACTTGTTTGTAATTGCGCGGTTCAGGCAGTTTGCTGTTGGCATCCATTAAATCAGCGAGCAATTCCTGGTCGAGGCTGCCCCAGTTCACGCCGATGCGCACCGGCTTGTCCCATCGCATGGCCGCCTCGATCATTTGTCCAAATTGGCGGTCTTTTTTATCGCCCTTGCCCACATTGCCCGGATTGATGCGGTATTTGGACAAGGCTTGCGCGCAGTCAGGAAAGTCCGTCAGCAAGCGGTGACCGTTGTAATGGAAATCGCCGATCAAGGGCACGGCGATGCCCATGCGGTCTAGTTGCTCACGGATATGGGGTACCGCCTGCGCCGCTTCAGGCGTATTGACGGTGATGCGCACCAGCTCGGACCCGGCCAGTGCCAACTCCTTGACCTGGATAGCCGTACCAATGACGTCGACAGTATCGGTATTGGTCATGGACTGAATACGCACTGGCGCGCCACCGCCTATGGACACCACATTGCTGCCCCAGCGCACACTGGCCTGTAGGCCTCTGCGGGCGGCTACTCCATTGGAGTTCAAAAGATTCTCATTTGTCATCATGGCACCTTGAATCTGGCAACATTGTCTTGGGTATGCGTATCCAATGGGAAAGGCGCGCCGCGGACCACGACATCGGTATGGTCAGCCCGCCCCACCACGACCGAAAGCGGTACATCGCCGCCCACTTCAGCGATTTCAGCGGCAGCCAATGTGCGGCGCAACAAAAGCGCACCCTTGGCATCGGTGACTTCAATCCAAGTGCTGCCGCGCGCTTTAAACCAAAGCACCGATTGCGCTGGTTTCACAGTGGATGCGCCAAGTTCTGGCGCGAGCGCCACCGCAGGCAAGGACGTCGAAGACGATGGGATGGGTGCGGCTTGGCCAGCCGCATCTTGTATTTCCGCTTGGGGTATCGACGCTGCGGGCGCGGCAATCTCTGGGGGAGTTGCTGTTGGCGCACGGAGCTGCATTTGTGCGATCTGCGGGTAGAAATACACCAACCCGGCTAATACAACCAAGACCAATGCAACCCACCAGACCGGAGAAACAGGCCCCTGTTCATCGCGGCGCATCGTAAGCCGGGTTGGCTTGCTAAACCCCTGCGCCGCGTCTTGCATCCCAAGCGCCGCCCCCTGGGGCGTTGGCTGCGGCAATTGCGCCAGCAGACCGTGCGCATCCAATCCAAGAAATCGCGCCACGCTGGCGACCATGGCGCGCCCGATTTGCAGATTTGGGCCTTTTTCAAACTGGTCCTGCTCAAAGGCCTGCAAGCGCTGTACCGAAATCTTCAGACGCGCCGACAAGCTCTCCAGGGACATGCCCGCGTCCAGGCGCGCACGTTGCAATTGCTGCCCCACGCTAGGCGTTTTATCTGCCAGCACCACATCGGCATAGTCGGACGGCACGCGCAGGCCGACCATTTGTTCGTCTGCATCAGTCATCGAACACCCCTTTATCGAGCAAATTCACCTCACGTGATCGGGCAAAACGGCTACGCAAATTCGCGCTCAGTGCCGTTACCTGCAGCCCGTCGCCGCTTTTACCGGCCAGTTTGATGCCCAGCCAGAGGGTCTCGGCATTGGCCCATTGCGAAGCATTGACCGGCGCAATAAAGGCCTGGGCACGGGCATACTCTTCCTGCTGAAAAAAATGCAAGGCCAGGTTATAGCTAACCACAGGGTTGGCGGGCTCCAATTGAAAGGCCATCAGCAAACTTTTTTCCGCATTGGCAAGCTGCCCGACCTTGGCCTGGCACAAGCCCTGGGTCATCCAAGTTTTGGCAGGTG
>CANKNK010000040.1 GCA_947483455.1 Comamonadaceae bacterium
AAAGCAAAAATGTCCCAACTCTTGCTACTTAAGCCTTCGGTGGCGATGCCCGCCCGCTCTAAAGTGAGTAAGGCCAGTGGATTGGGTGTCTGATGCTCTCGGGGGCTGCTGCCCGCGGAGAAGGCCTTGAATTTGCCTTTGCCCAAATGATTGAGGGTTGCCTCTGCAAGGATACTTCTGGCAGAGTTGTGCGTGCAAAGAAATAGCACGTTCAAGGGTTTTGGATCGGTCACGGCGAATACCTCCACGTTTAAGAAGTTTGACAATCAGTCTGAGGGACGACTTCGCAGGCCTGCCCTTGGCAACAATTTTCGGAAAGATAGGCCAAAACAGCGTTCATGCGGTCGTATTGCGCCCTGTAAATCAAATTGCGTCCGCTGCGTTCCTGGGAAATCAGGTCCGCATGCATGAGTCCCTTAAGGTGAAAGGAAAGCGTATTGGCAGGCATGCCCATCATCTCGGCCAACCGTGCCGGGGTCAGTCCTTCATGGCCCCTGAGAACGAGGGCTCTAAAAATTCGAAGGCGGCTGGCCTGGGCCAGTGCAGCTAGGGCATTGATAACATATCGGCTTTCCATAGTTCCATGATAATAGAAATATATGACTGAATGATGTCAAGCTGTAGCCGGGCACAGGTGGGTCCAGTGACGGTCGAAGCAAATGATGCGGAGAGTCCCATACCGATGCCGAATTCTCCAGGGTGCATTCCGATTCCCAAATCAGCAGGCAAGTATGATGGCCCTACAGCGATGGAAACTTGCCATGGCAAGGAGCGAAATAGGCTGCCGGGTATCAATTCGAATTTTTTGATCAGACCTCAGGTAGCAAACATGCAACTACATTTGAATGGCACTCTATGCGCAAAAACTTACTTTCGCAACGCAGAGAAGATACCGTTTCCGGCTATCGAATTGCGCTAATCATTGCAACTATTTTCGTATCCCCACTTGCTATGGCTATTGAAGAACCCAGCTTTAAAGTGATTACCAAGTCCGGCACATTTGAGCTGCGGCAATACGCCCCTATGTTGGTCGCTGAGACCATGGTTGACGGCGACATGGACGATGCCGGAACCACAGGCTTCAGGAGAATTGCCGACTACATCTTCGGCAATAACCAGGTGCAGACAGGCGCAAGCTCTGCCAAAATCGCGATGACTGCACCGGTCACCATGGAGCCGCAATCGCAAAAAATTGCCATGACGGCGCCGGTCGCGCTTATGCCTGCTGAGACCATGGGAGGGTCCAAGCAATGGCGGGTTCATTTCGTTATGCCTTCGCAGTACAGCATGAGCACCATTCCCAAACCGAAAAACCCGGATGTAAAACTGCGGGAGATTCCTGGGAAGCTTTTTGCGGTCAGCAGCTTTACGGGCTTTAACACCCAAACACGCGTTCAAGCCAAGACAGATGAGCTCAACGCCTGGATTGGGCAGAAGAATTTGAAAGTGCTAAGTCAAGCGCAACTCGCTCGCTACGATCCGCCATGGACGCTGCCCATGTTCAGGCGCAATGAAGTGATGATTGAAGTCGAGGACAGCAAAGAGCAGGGCAAGTGAAGTTTCACCAGTTTGGGCCCATTTGAAAACCGAAAAACCAAAAAAACCCAGGGCTAAGCCGGGGCAAACTGAACGTTAGCAAACGTCGCTTGCTGATGTAAATTCATAACCACCACCACACGCCGCCCTTCGGTAGCGGGAACTTCGTGGGTCAAAATGCCAGGAAACATGACCAGCATATTGGGTTTGGGTTGAACCGGGTATTTACCGGAAAAAATAATGGGGGCGCTGTCCTCGTGTGCTTCCAGATAAATGGCGCAGGCAAAGTCGGATGGGAAATGGTTGTGTGGCTTGGTATAGCTGGATTTTTCATAAATGATTCCCCAGCATTCGCTAATGAGCATTTCAGGCATAGGCTTCTCAGATGCGGCATTGAGCAAGCTACCTGCCTCTTTGCCTACTTGTAAGACTACTTCGATAAGTGGGGCAAATTTCGGTGTCAATAAATGACTTCGCCACGGTGTCATGTACTCGGCTTTCACATTTGACAGCGGTGACTCTGGGTGCGTGATGCGCAATTCATCAATACCCTCGCGCGCCAGGCGAAGTGGCTCCTGCAAGGGACTGAGGTCACAAACGAAAATCGGCAAATCAGCATTTGCTGACAATTGGCTTAATGCAATCATATAAGTCTTTATCGCACTATCTCAGCACGGCACCATTGGAAGTACCAGTGCCAGCTAAGCGGCTGGGGTCCACTACGATTTCTCACACCTAGCTTAGTGCTACTTTTGAATCCGTACTTTGATACACATCAAGAAGTGCCTAGCGACGGCCCAGCTTGCACCGCGCCTAAAACAAGGGTATTTGCCGGGCCTGCAGTAGATAGTCCGCAACAAATTGCGCCAACAAAACATGGTGCTGGTTAGCATGCCATTGGGCTTGCATGTACTTTTTGGTATACCAATGCGCCTGGCTCTCTAGATGGCAACCCACCAAGCCGACAGAGCCTTGCACAATGGCCATAGGGTCACCGTTGGCATAGGTGGCCATGGCTTCAAACTGGCCGTTGACGAAAGTGGGGCCGTCATAAAAATACATACGGTGTGCTTGCCCGCGCCATTGGACCGGGGCCGTGGTGCCATAGGAGGCGCGTATGTCCGCTTGCGGTCGTTTGATGTATTGCACGCATCGGGTGCTCTTGAGTAAATCGAAGTAATACGCATCAGCCCAATAGGCGCCCATGCAAATCCCCAGGTATTTGCCGCCGCGCTGCATAAAGGCACGGACATCGGACAAATTAGGTTTGAGAAGGCTGCGAAATAAGGTGGCCTCGCCATCGCCACCGGGAAACACCACCAAATCTACATCGTCAAAAAAACCCTCATGCACTTTTTGCCGTGTAAACAACTTAATGCGGGCCAAGGGGGATAGGGCAGCGATCACCCCGTTGACCGAATCGGTCGAACAAGTGGGATGGTGTATGAAAAGGGCAATGGTTTTCTGCATGCCGGGCGGCGCTCCAAGCCCGCATTTTGCTACCTGGCGGGCACGCCCATCGCCCTCTAAGCAGTTTGGAGGCCCCGGCCGCGATGTCGACACCCCGGCATAGGGGCGCGCAGGTGCCAAACGGCGGGACGCTGCGGTTCACCGTCCATACATCACGTTAATGCGTGCCACATACTTAGAAACCGACCCAACAACCTGGCGCCCCTCGTGCAGTACCGAACCAGGCCCGAAGCCGTGGCGGAAGAACAGGGCTGAGCCTTTCACCGGGGACACGTCTACATAGCCACCGTCGGGCCTAAAAAGCCGGGTGTCGCCACCCTGCACGCCGTCGCGCGGGCCATTGAGATAAAGCAGCATCGTCAGGCAGGATCGCAGTCCATCGGGCCACTGCAGCATCTGATCGCGCTGCGGGCTCAGGCCGTAACCGGGCCAGTCGCCGTCGGTATGGCAGTTAAACACGTCCTGGGCGTCATAGCGGTACATATTGACGCGCTGGCTCAATTGGCCAAACAAGGGGCTGCCATCGATTTCGCAGGGTAATAGCGGCGCGAGGCGACGGGCTAAGGGTTCCATGAAACTGGTGTCGGCCAGCCAATGCACGGACTTGTTCATGCGCATACCCGGCGGCGTCACGATGCCGGGCGCTGCATCGCGGTAGCCCAAGCGCTCAGTAGCTACCACCATGGCGTCGGCCTCGTCGGGGGTGAGCACCTGGTCGATCACAAAAGCCAACAATCCGCCTAGCGCTATGTCGCGCCGCGCCGGCTGCAGGTCCGGTTGCGGTTGCAAGCACAACGCTACAGGCTCTTGGGCAAACGCGTACACCGGGGTCATCGGTACGACTCCGCCCATAGGTAGCGAACCCGGCAGGTAAGCGACGGCCTGGTGCGCAGGCCAGGACGCAGTATCGGAAGGTACGCGGTTCACCATGCTTCTATAGGAGGGATGGACACCCAAGGATGTTCGAAGGCCAGCTGCGCACCGCGCTGAAGAAACTGCAGGTCGCTAAGCTGCGCCATGGTGTGCAGATATGGCATAGCCCCGCCTATTTGGCGCTCAGCACCCAGATCGCCAGTTTTTTGAGGTCGGCATCCGAAATTTTCGGGTGAGGTGGCATGGGCAGTTCCCCCCATTTACCTGCACTCCCCTTCCGTATGCTTTCGATGACCTGGGCTTGTGCATCCGCTTGCCCTGCATATTTGGCAGCCACGTCTTTGTAAGCGGGGCCGACCAACTTGGTAGCCACCGCGTGGCAGCCTAGGCAATTATTTTTTTGCGCCAAGGCCTCAGTGGCCTGGGCCGCTTGACCCAAGGCCAGCAGTGCCGCCGTCGCGGCTACCGGTAGCATGTGCCAGGGAATTGGAATGTACCCAGAAACCATGGCTTTAGCGTCCCAGATTCTTGAGGCGACCCGGCTCGACGATCTCAATCCAGTAGCCATCAGGGTCTTTGATGAAGGCCACATCCTTCATCTTGCCCTGGTCCGGGCGCTTGACAAATGGAACCTGGTGCTGGTCAAACCAGGCAACCGCCGCATCCAGGTCTGGCACGGAGAAGCAGATGTGGCCAAAGCCTTGCGGCTGGGCGTTGCCGTCGTGGTACTTGAATTCGGGGTCCGCTTCAGTACCCCAGTTGTGGGTCAACTCCAGAATTCCGCGCTGCGCAAAAGTCCAGGCGGTTCGCTCGCCCTCTTCTTGCGGTACGCTTTCTCCATCGACTGCGCGGTGCAGGAAATACAGCGAAAACTTCAACTCTGCAAAGTCCAGCTTGCGCAGCAGGCGCATGCCCATCACGCCGGTATAAAAAGCCAAGGCCACTTGCGGGTCTTTCACGCGCAGCATCGCGTGGTTAAACACAAAGCCACGGGTTTGCTGGGGAACCTGCTCGCTCACGCCAGGCAGGATGTCAGTAGTAAACGACATTGTTAATTTTTCTTTCGATGAATGGGTGCTAGCTAGGGAAGACCCCGCCGATACCGTCCTTGGGATCGGCGGGGCTGCGATGGGAAACTGGATCAGCTGCCCACCGCTACCCTCGGCTTTGGGGCGGTTTCAAGCGCATGCCTTGCGCGCGCCAAAGGCGCCACAGAAGCCATGGCATCAGCGCTTGCGTGCTCGCGTTCCAAATTGATCACACAACGGCGTAAATAGCGCATGCTGGTGACCCGCAAAAATGAAGCAAAGTTGGGCACTTCACCACGATGGGCCAGGATCTCGTCATGGAATTGCGAAATCAAGGCATTGGTGGTACAGCCCTCCTCTTCGGCCATTTCCGCCAGAATATCCCACACCATGTTTTCCAAGCGCAGGCTGGTCAGCACATTGCGGATTCGCACGGTGCGCGAGCGCTGTTCATACTGGATAGGGTCTGCTTTGACGAAATATTCACACATGGACGGCTCCCACTGTTGCGCTGGGCATTTTAAATAGCCCGCTCTGTCATTTGCTTGGCGATGTAATCGGCCTGGCGGATGGCCAGCGTCACGATCGTCAGCGTGGGGTTTTCCGCGCCACCGGTGGTGAACTGGCTACCGTCACTGATGAACAGATTGGGAATGTCATGGGTTTGGCCCCAGGCATTGACCACGCCATCTTGCGCCCGCGCGCTCATGCGGCAGGTGCCCAGGTTGTGGGTGGACGGATAGGGAGGTGTACGGAAGGTCTTGATCGCACCGGCCGCCTGGTACACCCGCTCACCTTGGGTGAACGCGTGGTTGCGCATGGCAACGTCATTGTCATGGTCATCAAAGTGCACATTGGGGATGTAATTGCCCCACTGGTCTTTGACGCTGGTGTTCAAGGTAACGCGGTTGGTCTCACGCGGCATGTCTTCACCGACCAGCCACATACCGGCCAGATTGGTGTAATGGTCCATCCACCAAGCGAAATCCGCACCCCAGCCGCCCGGGTTGAGGAAGGCCGCCATAAAGGGTACGCCCAAGCTCAGGGTTTCCATCTCGTAGCCACCGACAAAGCCACGCTTGGGGTTGTGCGCTGCTTCGTCCCGAATGATGCCGGCCATGGTGGTACCGCGGTACATATGCACCGGGTTCTTGAACGCGGCGTAGACCGAACCGGTCATGTGCCGCATGTAGTTGCGCCCCACCTGCCCGGAGGAGTTGGCCAGGCCGTCTTTGAACATAGAGGATGCGGACAAAAGCAAGAGGCGCGGCGTTTCTATCGAGTTACCGGCCACGCAAATAATGCGCGCCTTCTGGCGTTGCTCTTTGCCGTCCTTGTCGAAATACACAACGCCGGTGACCTTGCCTGCCGCGTTGTGCTCAATGCGCGTGACATGGGATTGTGGGCGGATTTCAAAATTCCCCGTCGCCTCGGCTTTGGGGATTTCGGTGTACAGCGTCGACCACTTGGCGCCGCTCTTGCAGCCCTGAAAGCAAAAGCCCAATTGCATGCAACGGCCACGGCCATCGCGCGGTTGGCTATTGATCGCCATATTGCCGGTATGCACTTCTTTGTAACCCAGCTTGGAAGCCCCGGCATGCATCACTTTGAAATTGTTGTTGCCAGGCAGGCCAGGTATACCGTTGGTGCGGGTCACACCCATTTTGTACTCGGCCTTGGCGTAGTAGGGTTCTAGGTCTTTCAGGGTAATCGGCCAATCCAGCAAATTAGCGCCTTTGAGCTCACCGTAGGCGGTTTTGACACGGAATTCATGCTCTTGGAAACGCAGAGATGCGCCGGCCCAGTGCGTGGTCGTGCCGCCCACGGTTTTGCAAATCCATGCTGGCAGACCGGCAAAGTCTTTGGCCACCCGCCAGGAGCCCGAGGTGGTGCGCGCATCGAGCCACGCCAGTTGTACAAAAGACTTCCATTCATCGTTGATGAAAGTGGCACTCGATTGCAAAGCGCCTGCTTCCAAGACCACCACTTTGATACCTTTTTGACACAACTCATTGGCCAGCGTACCGCCACCGGCCCCCGAGCCAATCACCACGACTACCGAGTCGTCCGAAAAATCAAATTTAGCCATGTTCTATTCTCCAAAATCGGGTTGAGGGGCTTAGCCCATGTAGGGCGGGGGGCTGGCTTCTTTGGAAGGCTCGGGCAACCACTTCAGGTCCTGAAAACCACGGGTGATATAGCCACCTTTTTCCCAGGCCGAGCCGGGGTAGCCGAATACCGCATAGGCCATATCGTTGTCGTAAAGCGAGGTGATGCACTGGCCGCGCACGGTGCCGAAAAACGCCGTACCCTCCATGCCACGGACAATCTCGTCGCGCTTGGCGGCGCTGGCTTTTGCGAAGTTGCCGCCCGCCGAACTGTTCAGCCAGGCAATGCCGTCTTGCAGCATCTTGGCGCTGGCCGCATCGCCTGCGGCTTTGGCATCCAGGTCTTTGGCCAGCAAGGCGTACACGGCATCAGGCAGGCGCTTGTGCGGGTAGAGCACGCGGCCCATGGCCATCAAGGTTTGGCCTTCGGCGCTAGATAGTTTTTTGAGCTCTAAGGCCCAGGCGTTGGAAGGCGCCAGGCCGGCCAGCAAGGAGCCACTGACCAGGGTGCCGAACAAGAGGCCAGAGCCTTTCAAAAATTCGCGCCGCGCCAGCGGCACATTCACTTTGCGGACTTCTCCGCTTTCTTCGTCGCAGCCTGCGACCTCGGGGCTCGCCTGAGCAATGGAAATAACACGCATAGTGGTCTCCGGTGGGTTAGGTGCATACGCACGGTGGTTTGGTTCGCCCGGAAAGTATCGGTTCGAATCTCGCACTGCGGGTGATAGCAGGCTACCTACAGGGGAAACCCTAGGCCCTTGACCGGATTTCAAAAGGCCTTAGAAAATTTTTTCATGAGGGCGCAGACGCAATAGTTGGCCCGCCAAGGCGCAAGCAAAAACCAGCACATGGAAATTCAGCTTAGGCGTCATATTTCACATGCCTATGTCACGCAATATTCATGGAATTCACCTAGATTCGGACGCAAATCCAAACAATTAGAAAAATCCATTGAATTATTTTTCAGCCTTCGGTAACAGCACCCCTGGGCATGTGCGGGCAAAGCGATTCACCCGTAGTGCCATCGCAGTCCTGGCGATAGGGCTGGGCGCCTGCTCCCCGACTGCCCTGATCAAGAAAAGCCTTGGCGACGAATTGGCCAAACAAGGCCAGTCTCAGGAGGATGACCCGGGCCTGGCGCGCGAGGCCAGCGCGTTTTACTTGAAGCTGTCGGAATCGCTATTGAAAGACACCCCCGACAACCTCAAGCTGGCGGAAGCCGTCGGTGCTGGATTGAGCCAGTACAGCTTTGCGTATGTTGCGTTTGAGGCGGAACGTCTGGCCGCCACGGATGCGCAGGCGGCCTATCGCATCAATGAGCGCGCAAAGCGCCTCTATTTACGCGCCCACCAACATACGATGCGGGCCTTGGAGCTTTCAACGCCGGGCTTTCGGGCCAAACTTGCGCATCCCGATGCCAAGCAATGGCCACTGTTATCCCAAGACCAAGTCGGCCTGGCGTATTGGGCCGCTGCCTCGTGGGGAGGCTATATATCGCTGTCCAAGGACTCCCCCGACGCCGTTGCCGACTTTCCCCTCGCCTACCGGCTGGCAACCATAGCCTGGAAGGCTAATGCCAACTACGGCAACGGCGGGCTGTCCAGTTTGATGGGAAGCTTTGAGTCCGCGCAACCAGGGGGCTCCTTGGTGAAAGCTGCCCACTATTTCGACGCCGCCATCACGATCAGCCAGGGAAAAAACGCAGGGCCCTACATCGCCAAAGCGGAGGGCATCGCCTTGGCGCAAGGGCAGCGCGAAGCCTTTGAAATGTTGCTGAAAAAAGCCATCGAGACCAGCGACCAACTCCCCGACATGAGCAACGACATCATGCGCCAACGGGCGCTGTGGTTGCTCCGTAGCGCCGACGACCTATTTTGAAATAACCCCCATATGAAAATCTTGACAGCACCTTCTAGGCTACTGACTGCTTTGGTTTTATTCGCGCTCGGATTGCTCAGCAGTCCCTACTGCATGGGTGCAGACAAGCAGCTTCGCATCGGTTCTCTGGTGCCCAAAAATTCGCTCTACCACCGCCAGCTCATGGACATCGGAGAAGCCTGGCGCGCGGCGCAGCCAGAGAACAGCAAATACGTCGTTTATCCAGACGGAAGCCAGGGCGGCGAAGCGGAAATGGCGCGGCGCATGCGCATCGGACAACTGCAAGGCGCTTTGCTTTCCGTGGTGGGCTTACAAGAAATCGAGCCCTCAATCACCGCGCTGCAAGCCATCCCCATGCTATTTCGCTCTTGGGAGGAAGTGGACTATGTTCGGGAAAAAATGCGGCCATCGATGGAGAAGAAATTTTTAGACAAAGGCTTTGTCGTACTGGCCTGGGGCGATGCCGGGTGGGTGCGATTCTTTTCTAAAGATGCAGCGCTGCGCCCTGAGGACTACAAGAAGATGAAATTTTTCGCCTGGGGCGCAGAGCCAGACCAGCAGGCCATTATGAAAAGCCTGGGCTACACGCCGGTGCCTTTGGAAACTTCGGACATTCTTCCCGCTATCCAAACCGGGATGATCAATGTGGTGCCCTCCACGCCCTACTTCGCCTTGGCCACGCAGATTTACACCTCTGCACCCCATATGCTGGAAATCAACTGGGCGCCGATTGTCGGCGCCTTGGTGCTGACCAAAAAGAGTTGGGACGATATGAGCCCTGCCACGCAGGCGGCTATGCGTTCCGCCAGCGAGAAAGCTGGCGTTCAAATTCGCGCCAAGGCCAGACGGGAGGTCGAAGAAGCGGTCGATGCCATGAAAAAGCGC
>CANKNK010000041.1 GCA_947483455.1 Comamonadaceae bacterium
GGCAACTCATTTAAAAAACTGATCCACCATCCCCCGATCCCCCGGGGCGTGTACCTGTACGGCGGGGTGGGCAGGGGCAAGAGTTTCTTGATGGATTGCTTTTTTGAGGCTGTGCCGCTGCAACGCAAAGTCCGGTTGCATTTTCATGAGTTCATGCGTGAGGTGCACCGCGAGCTCCACGATTTACAGGGTACCGCCAACCCCTTAGACGTGTTGGGTGAACGCATGGCCCATCGATACAAGCTGATTTGTTTTGACGAATTTCATGTGGCCGATATCACCGACGCACTGATATTGCACCGACTGCTTGAAGCCTTGCATACCCATGAGGTGGGCTTTGTTACCACTTCAAATTTCAAGCCCGATGATTTATATCCGGGCGGCATGCACCGGGACCGGGTACTGGGCGCGATTGAATTTTTGAACCGACATATGTTGGTCATCAACGTAGACCATGGCGTGGACTATCGCCGCTTGGCCATGGGCGCTTTGGATTTGTACCATGTTCCCAACGGGCCCGCAGCGGACGATGCCATGGCCCGGGCTTTTGCCAAGCTGGCCGAAGCCCAGGACGGAGACCGGGTATTGCGTATCGAGCAACGCAGCATTTATGCCCGTAAGCGCGCCGGTGGTGTGGTGTGGTTCGACTTCAAAGAGTTGTGTGGCGGGCCCCGCTCGCAAAATGATTATTTGGAAATTGCGAGTCAATTTCATACGGTCTTGCTCAGCGATGTGCCCCACATGCCCGTCAACCGAAATGCCGAGGCAAGGCGCTTCACCTGGCTGGTGGATGTGCTTTATGACCGCCATGTCAAGCTGATTGTGTCGGCCGAAGTGCGTCCCGAGGATTTGTATACCGAAGGGCCCCTCGCGCATGAGTTCCCCCGTACGGTGTCGCGCCTCAATGAAATGCAAACGCCGCAATTTCTCGACCTAGAGCGCCGCAAAGTCGATACGGGACTGACGTGAAGGTCTCCATGCTTAGCCATGTAGGACCGCTGGGACCCAGTAAGGCGAGTTTTTGTGGCCCCAGTCCGTACACCCTGGCATGGCGCGCATGACTTACCAAGCCCCCTGGCCACGCTGGAGTGGGCGCGCGTGACATCCCTGGTTCAGGCCGTTGATTCCGCGTTTTCTGATGGTGGAGTTTTGACGCGCACGCTAGATGGATTTCGGCTGCGCCCTGGCCAGCAAGCCATGGCCCATGCGGTAGCCAAAGTGATGCAAGATGGTGGCGTACTGGCAGTGGAAGCCGGCACCGGCGTGGGTAAGACATTGGCCTACCTGGTACCAGCATTGCTCAGTGGCGAGAAGATCATCATCTCTACCGCTACCAAGACCTTGCAGGACCAACTTTTTTTGCGTGATCTGCCCAAAGTGGTTCGCGCTTTGGGTTTTTCGGTTCGTATGGCGCTACTCAAGGGGCGCAGTAGTTACTTGTGCGCGCAACGCCTCTCGACGGCACATCTGGCCGCCTATGATTTTTCGGCACAAGATTTGCACTTGCTAGCGTCGGCGCGTACCTGGGCCCAGAGCACCGTGGAGGGTGATATCACTGAACTGGGTGCTTTGCAAGACCATTCGACACTCGCAGGGTTGGTGACTTCTACGCGCGAAAATTGCCTGGGTGCTAGCTGCCCGCACATCGGGAATTGCCATACCTTGCAGGCGCGCCAGCGTGCCATGCAAGCGGAGTTAGTGGTGGTTAACCACCACCTGTTTTTTGCCGATGCGGGGGTACGTGCATCCGGTGTCGCAGAACTACTGCCCAGTGTGCGCACGGTTATCTTGGATGAGGCGCATCAGCTCAGCGACATCGGGGTGCAGTTTTTGGGACGGCGCTGGAGCACCGCGCAAGCGCGCGCTTTGGCCCAGTTGGTTGCCGCTCAAAACAGCGGGCCGGCGCGCGGCATGGCCGATTGGCCTGGACTGGCCGCCGACCTGGCGCGAGCGTCAAACGCTGTACAGGGGCTGCTAGCGACAGTCGGCCAAGAGCAACGGCGCTCCTGGATGGACGCAAGCCCTGAGATGCTGGCGCCAGCCGATTGGGATGCGGCAATCAACCATATTTTGGAAAGTCTCGACAAGGCTTTGCAGACAAGCAGTTCACTGGGCCCCGCCTGGCCCGAAGTCGCTACGCTGGCGCAGCGCTGCCAGGATATGCATGACAGCCTTAGCCTTTTTGCGCAAACCCGGCCGGCCGACCAGCTGCGCTGGCTGGAGTGCGGTGCGGAGCTGAGCTTGCACCAAGCGCCCTTGACCATCGCTGCCCATATGCGGGCGCTTCTCCTAAGTGCCGATACGCAGTCCATGGAGCGTGCTACTTCCTGGATTTTCACCTCCGCCACGCTGGGCACCGATGCGCAACTGAGTTGGTTTGTGAATAGCTGCGGCCTGGAGGGACACACCGTTTTGCAAGTGCCCAGCCCTTTCAACTATGCCGAGCAAGCTGCGCTTTATGTGCCTGTTGGTAAGCACTTGGGTGCCGACCAGGACCACAACGCCGGGGTCGCGGCGCTGGTTGCTAGGGGGGCCACAATTCTGGGAGGTCGCACCATGGTGCTAACCACCACGCTTCGCGCTATGCGCACGATTGCGCAAAGTTTAGTGACGCAATTGGCCGGCACCGGTATGGAGGTATTGGTGCAGGGACAGTATGCCAAGCGCTTGTTGGTTGAACACTTTTTGCGATCGCATGCTGCCCGGTCGGAGGGAACAGGCCAGGTCGAGGGGCCCGGTTGTATTCTGGTTGCGACTGCCTCGTTTTGGGAGGGCGTGGATATTGCTGGCGACGCTTTGCAAATGGTGGTGATTGATAAATTGCCCTTCGCTCCGCCTGATGCGCCTTTGGTGCAGGCACGTGCCCTGGCGATAGCGCAGGCGGGCGGCGCCCCATTCAAAGCATTACACCTCCCCCAGGCTGCGCTGGCGCTCAAGCAGGGGGCGGGTCGCTTGATTCGTAGCGAAAGCGACCGGGGCGTCTTAGTCGTGTGTGACCCGCGTTTAGTGCAAAAAGGCTATGGCAAGACCCTGATGGCGGGACTGCCGCCGATGCGTCGATTGCTTGACGAACAGCAGTGGCTGGAAACCTTAGAAGGCTTGCGCAAGGAGCGCCATGCCGATGGAGGCGCTGGACCCATGGCCCCGCCAAGCCCGACTAGTTGGACTTGAACCAGTTGAAATTGGGAAAACTCCAATCAATCTTGGTCGGGTTGAGTTTGTTGAAATCTAGCCAGCTTTGCGCATCTTGTTTGCCATGGGAACTGAGAAATTCGCTGTCCGGATAGCTCGCTTCCAACACCCGTTTGGCGTCCTGGCTAAGCTGTGTCATACCCAAAGCATCGTAAGATTTGTAGATGAGGTAGAGCGCTTCTTCTACCGCGGGTACATCGCGGTAATCAGCAACCGCAGTTTGCGCACGGTTCAAAGCAGCCACATAAGCACCGCGTTTAAAGTAATACTTGGCGACATAAACTTCGTTCTTGGCCAGCATCTGAACGGTGTAGCGCATACGCAAAAGCGCGTCGGGGCTGTACGGTGATTGGGGGAAGCGGCTGCTTAATTCCTTGAAGGATTCAAAAGATTCTTTGGCCGCCTTCTGGTCCCGTTCAGCCAAGTCCTGTCCGGTGTAAGCGCCGAACAGTCCCAAATTTTCATTGAAATTGGACAAGCCTTTGAGGTAGAGCGCGTAGTCCAGCGCGGGGCTGGCCGGGTGCAGTCGTACAAACCGGTCCAGTGTCGCATTGGCCTGGGCCTTGTCTCCCGCTTTAAATTGCGCGTAGGCTTTGTCCAGCTGGGCTTGCTGGGCCAGAGGGGTTCCCGCGGCCCGAGATTCAAGCTTTTCCAGATAAGGAATTGCTTTGTCCCATTGGCCCGACTCCATGAGGTCCCGAGCTTCGCTATACAGCTTTTCGGGATTTAAGCCCGTTGTTTTATCTTCAGAGGTGGTCGAGCAAGCGCTCAATAAGCCGAATGTCAGAGCCAAAAGCACCGAGTAAACAACCGATAATTTGACTCTCAACATGGCAAAAACTTTCGTGGAACAAGTCACTCCTATTATATCGAGCGCCCTTGTGGAGCTGGCGGATCAGGATGACGGTGAAGACATCCTACCTGCCGGTGTGGAACTGCGCCAGCTCAGCGTAGAACTTCACCTGCATGGCCAGCGATTGGACAAAGTGCTGGTGCAGGTGGCGCCAGAGTTTTCCCGCAATTACCTGCAACAGTTGATAGACGCTGGTGGCGTTTGTGTTAACGGCGTGCAGATATATAAACAGGCTGCCAAGCTTAAAGCGGGCGACGCATTGCAGTTGGAATTGCGTCCGACAGCGCAAAGCCAAGCCTTTGCGCCCCAGGCCATGGACTTGCAAGTGGTATACCAGGATGCGCAGGTTTATGTGTTGGACAAGCCAGCAGGCCTGGTGGTGCATCCGGCGCCTGGTAATTGGAGCGGCACCTTGCTCAACGGGCTGCTGGCGATGGACCCGGGTTTGGCGGCGGTGCCGCGCGCGGGAATTGTGCACCGATTGGATAAAGATACCAGTGGACTGATGGTGGTGGCGCGTACCCGTCAGGCCATGGATGCCTTGGTTCAGGCCATCGCTGCGCGCAGCATGCGCCGCCAGTATTTGGCGCTGGCCAAAGGGCCCTGGCGCGGTACACCGCAGCAAAGCGTCAAAGCACCGATAGGCCGGGATCCGCGCAACCGTTTGCGCATGGCTGTCGTTGATCTTGCCACCACGCCAGGAAAAACGGCCCAAACCGACATTTATTTGCTCGGTCAAACCCCGCAAGGCTGCCTGGTGCACTGCGTGCTGCATACCGGGCGCACCCACCAGATCCGGGTGCATATGGCCTCCCTGGGGCAGCCTTTGCTAGGCGACGCTGTCTACGGTGGGACAGCCGTACCCGGGCTTACGCGCCAGGCACTACATGCCTTCAGCCTGGCTTTTGCCCATCCGACGACCGGTGCGCCTTTAGCCTTTGAAAGCCCATTACCTGCGGATTTATCCGGATTGCTGGCCGATTGGGGCCTTCGTTACAATGCGGCTCCGCTCTAGGCGCCCCGGCGCCTGAACCCGCGCTGCCTTGTGGGGCAGCCGATTGGGGGTTCCAGAACACGCTTCTATTCGGCTTTGAGCGCAAGCTCCATCCGCCCCGCTATTTGCTTCATGACTATGGCCAACGCATTGCTAATCCTGGAAACTGCGCTCTTGTGCGGGCAACAAGCCTTGAACTTGCGCGATATGGCGACTTTGTTTCAGGATACCTTGGCTGAAGAAGAAATCCGTGCACTACTGGCCCAATTGGAAACCCAGTGGGAAGCCAAAGGCATTGAGCTCGTCCAAGTGGCCACCGGATGGCGTTTCCAGAGTCGCCCCGAAATGCGTGAATACCTTGACCGCCTGCATCCGGAAAAGCCACCCCGATATACCCGCGCCACGCTCGAAACGCTGGCCATCATTGCGTACCGGCAACCGGTGACCCGCGGTGATATGGAAGATATACGCGGCGTGACCATCAATTCGCTATTGCTTAAACAACTCGAAGACCGGGGCTGGGTCGAAGTCATTGGTCATCGCGAGGCACCAGGGCGCCCCGCATTGTTTGCCACGACCAAGCAATTTTTAGACGATTTAGGGCTGTCCAGCTTGGGGGATCTACCGCCTTTAGAAGCGATGGGCCAAGCCAATGTCGAGATGCTGGCCGATGCCGTGGCGGGCGCCAGTCCCCATGCGGAGCTGCTGTTAGCGCCGCCGGATGCTGCCATCGACGATGCGGACCCGGCCACCGAGGAACTGGCATTGAGCGCCCCCCAAGAAGCGCCCGCATCTGACCATGCCGACCCCGCAAGCCCCGCTTGATCACTTCCCAGGAAAGCCCACCACTTTGCCAACCCCCAAGCCCCAAGACGCTTTGCACGCCGATGCCATGGCGTCGGCGCCGCAGCTTGCCGATGCCCAGCAAGGCCTTGGCGAAGTGCCAATGCGCGCGGCCGGTTCTACCAGTGATGTGCCAACGATTATCCCAACGCAAGACGCCGCACCGCAGTCCACCAGCTTGTTCGATGCCGTGGTGTCAGGCGCTTTTGATCTGGAGGACGCTGACGCGACTGTCGCCGAGCCCCGGCGGATATTGCAACCGCAAGCGGATACGCCCAAGTTGCACAAAATTTTGGCGCAGTCGGGCATGGGTTCGCGCCTGGAGATGGAACAACTGATACTGGAAGGTCGTATTTCGGTCAATAACGAGCCGGCGCACATAGGCCAGCGGATTCAGTTTGGCGACCATATCAAGGTCAATGGCAAGCCGGTGCGTTTTCGCATAGATCCGCCGCCTGCGCGCGTGATCGCTTACCACAAACCGGTAGGCGAAGTGGTGACGCACGATGACCCCCAAAACCGGCCCACGGTCTTTCGGCGGCTGCCCAAATTGCAGCAGGGCAAGTGGCAATCTGTAGGGCGCTTGGACCTCAACACCGAAGGATTGTTGCTGTTTACCAGTTCTGGCGACCTGGCTAACCAACTGATGCACCCGCGTTTCGGCCTGGAGCGTGAATACGCGGTGCGGGTCTTGGGCTCACTGAGTCGCGACGAAAAGCACATGTTGCTAGACGGTGTTCGCCTGGACGATGGCGTGGCGCAATTTGGAAGCATCCAGGATGGCGGCGGCGAGGGCAGCAATTGTTGGTACCGGGTGACGATTTCCGAAGGGCGCAACCGCGAGGTGCGTCGCATGATCGAGGCCGTGGGCCATGCGGTCAGCCGCCTCATTCGCATCCGCTACGGCGCTATGCTCTTGCCACGTGGCCTCAAGCGTGGCGCCTGGATGGAGTTAGAGGAATCGGACATTCGCGCTCTGACACAGGCGGCCGGTGTTGCCGCCGGTGCCCTCGGACCAGCCGCTCTTGGCCGTCCCGAACGCGCGGGGCCAGGAAAGCCTGGCTTTGGCAATGCGCGGAGCCCGAGCGCCGCAAGAGGAGCGCGAGGCGGTCGTGGCCCCATGCCGGGCAAGAAAAAATTTGGCAGCCCGATGGGTGAAACGCGCCCCGGGTCTGCAAAGGCCTCGACGGGCCAGCCCGACCCCTTAAAAACCTCGGTGGGGTATATCGGCGCCGACAGCCTGACGCGCCAGCGTAAACAGCAAGGCGCCAAGCCTGCGGCTATGCCCTTTGGCTCCAGGGGAAAAGGCCGCCCCCGCTAGGGGCCGGATGCTAAAATCGGGCGCTTTGCCACGCAGGGTGGCGATACTATCCAAAACGAAGGTTTACTTAAGACTATGGCAATCGAACGCACTCTCTCCATCATCAAACCGGACGCCGTGGCGAAAAATGTGATCGGGCAAATTTACGCTCGATTCGAAGGCGCGGGACTGAAGGTGATCGCGGCCCGTATGGCCCATCTCTCACGCGGCGAGGCGCAAGCTTTTTACGCAGTGCACAAAGAGCGCCCCTTCTTCAAAGATTTGGTGGATTTCATGATCTCCGGTCCGGTGATGATCCAGTGCCTGGAAGGCCCCAACGCCATCCTAACGAACCGCGATTTGATGGGTGCTACCGACCCCAAGAAAGCCAACCCCGGCACCATTCGCGCCGACTTTGCGGCCAGTATTGATGCCAACGCGGTGCACGGTTCGGACGCGCCGGAAACTGCGGCAGTAGAGATTGCCTTTTTCTTCCCTGGCATGCAAATTTACTCGCGTTAAACCCGACCATGCGGGCCAATCTACTCGACTACGACCTCGAGGGTTTGGCCCGTTTTTGCGAACGCCAGGGCGAGAAACGATTCAGGGCGGTTCAGTTATTCCGCTGGATACACCAAAGAGGCGCTAGCGACTTTGAAGCCATGACCGACCTGGCCAAGGCCTTGCGCGACAAGCTCAGGACCAGCGCCGTGGTGCAAGCCTTGCCGGTGATTTCACAGCAAATATCGGCCGATGGCACGATCAAGTGGTTGTTCGATGTGGGTGCAGGCGACGCCATCGAAGCGGTTTATATCCCCGAGGCGGACCGCGGGACTTTGTGCGTTTCATCCCAGGCCGGTTGTGCGGTGGCCTGCCGCTTTTGCTCGACGGGCCATCAGGGCTTTAGCCGCAACCTTACTGCGGGCGAAATCATTTCCCAGCTTTGGTTTGCCGAGCACTTCTTGCGAAAACACCTCGGGCGCGATGAGCGCATCATCTCCAATGTCGTGATGATGGGCATGGGTGAGCCGCTGCAAAATTACGCGGAACTGCTACCTGCATTGCGCACCATGCTTGATGACCACGCCTATGGTTTGTCGCGCCGCCGCGTCACGGTGTCTACCTCCGGCATGGTGCCCATCATGGACCGCTTGGGCCAGGACTGCCCGGTGGCGCTGGCAGTTTCCCTGCATGCACCACAGGACGCACTGCGCGATAACTTGGTACCCTTGAATAAGAAGTACCCCCTTGATGAACTCATGCGGGCATGTGAGCGCTATCTCGCAGTGGCGCCGCGCGATTTCATTACCTTTGAATACTGCATGCTGCATGGCCACAATGACACGCCAGCGATGGCGCAGGAACTGATTGCGCTGCTGCGCCGCTACGGCCAGGGCCGCGCCGGATGGTGCAAACTTAATCTGATCCCCTTCAATCCTTTTCCTGCCTCGGGCTTGCAGCGCTCCACTGCGCAAGCCGTGGCGGCTTTCGCCCGCAGTTTGAACGACGCGGGAGTCATTACCACGGTGCGCAAAACCCGCGGCGATGATATTGCTGCGGCTTGTGGTCAGTTGGCAGGCGAAGTGCGCGATCGCACCAGCGTCATGCTGCGCATGGATAAACGTAAAGCGCGAGAGACTGCTGCGCCTGACGTTGCAGCCGCGGTGGAGGTGTTGCATGTGGTTTAAGGCCTACGCTTATGTGCTGCCTGCGCCTTGCAGGGCCTATGCTTCTTTGTTCGCCCGCAGCCGCTTGTTCACCGGCCTGAGCTTGCTTCTCTTGTTGGCCGCTTGCGCAGGTGCGGGCCGAACGGACCCGAGTACTTTTGCCGAAGATAGCGAGGTACGCAAGCGCGCCCGCGTGTACTTGGAGTTGGCCTCCGCCTATTTTTCCGACGGAATGAACACGAATGCGCTGGAGGCAGTGCAGCAAAGTCTGGCCGCAGACAATGCTGGGTACGAGGCCCATAACCTGCGCGGCCTGATTTATATGCGTTTGAATGCGCCGGCACTTGCCGAAGATGGTTTTCGCAAAGCGCTGGCGCTGCAGTCGCAAGCGGCTTCGGTGCAACACAATTACGGATGGTTTTTGTGCCAGCAAGGCCGTATGGGTGAGGCCATGGCGATGTTTGGCGCTGCACTGAGCAATCCGACCTACGATGCACCTGCCAAAACTTGGATGACCCAGGGCTTGTGCCAGGCCAAGGTCGGGCAGCTTGCCAATGCGGAAAAAAGTTTGCTGATGGCCTTTCAATTGGAGCCCGCCAACCCTGTGGTTAGCTATAACCTGGCCTTGCATTTGTTTCAGCAGGAAGAGTATGCCCGTGCCCAGGCCTTTATTGCGCCGGTCAATGCTTCGCAATGGGCCAATGCCGAGACCCTTTGGCTGGGCATCAAACTGGCCGGTAAAAGCGGCGACGGGCTGCAGGTAACGGCACTGAGCGCGAATTTGCGTAGCCGTTTTGCCCGATCACGTGAGGTGAATTTGCTCGATAAAGGGGTGTTCGATGAC
>CANKNK010000042.1 GCA_947483455.1 Comamonadaceae bacterium
GCGGTGGCTCAGCGTCGAATCACGCCCCTGTAAAAACGCAATGACCGGGGCAATGGTGCTCTCGTAGTCAGCAAAATTGTGTAAAAAATGCTGAACGCTGGGGCTGCATTTTTTAGGGGAAAGTGTTTTTGCGACCTGGTGGACCTGCGCCAGGCCCTGCGGCGTCAACAAGGCCAGCACCAAGTCCAAGGCCAAGTCCACTTGTACCGCGTCTACACCACGCGAGCGCAAAAAACCGGTGAGATAAGCGGTGGACGGGTAGGGCGTGTTGAGCTGCGTCATCGGCGGGATGATGCTCAGCACCCGCAGTCCCGCTGGCGCCGGCGATGCCATGTCTGTACCGACGGGTGCCACTTTGGGCGCGCGCTGCTGCATCAAGACCGCTGCGCGCAGCACAGCCAAGCGCCCGCGAGGGGCGCGGCTGCTATGGGCACACTGGGCATCAAGGCTTACATGCCCGCGTAGTTTGGCCCGCCGCCGCCTTCTGGCGTGACCCAGACGATGTTTTGCGTCGGGTCTTTGATGTCGCAGGTCTTGCAGTGCACGCAGTTTTGCGCGTTGATTTGCAAGCGGTCGGTGTTGTCGTCGTTTTTGACAAACTCGTACACACCGGCGGGGCAGTAGCGGGCCTCGGGGCCGGCGTACTTTTGCAAATTGATGTTCACCGGCACCGAGGCGTCTTTCAAGGTCAAGTGCGCTGGTTGGTTTTCTTCGTGGTTGGTGTTGCTGATGAACACGCTACTGAGGCGGTCAAAGGTAATTTTCCCATCCGGCTTGGGGTAAATAATGGGTTGGCACTGCGAAGCCGGCAACAGGTGCGCATGGTCCGGCTTATCGCGGTGCAGCGTCCAAGGGATATGGCCGCGCAATACAAACTGCTCTACGCCATTCATCACCGTGGCGACCGTCAGGCCTTTTTTGAACCAGTTTTTGAAATTGCGGTCTTTGTGCAATTCGGCGTGCAGCCAGCTGCGTTCAAAAGCCTCGGGGTAGGCGCTCAGCTCATCATGCTGGCGACCTGCCACCACGGCATCAAACGCGGCCTCACCGGCCAGCATGCCGGTCTTGATGGCGGCGTGGCTGCCTTTGATGCGGCTCACGTTCAGGTAACCGGCATTGCAGCCGATCAGGGCGCCGCCGGGGAACACGGTTTTGGGCAGGGAGGACAAGCCACTGGCGTTGATCGCCCGCGCGCCATAGGAAATACGTTTGCCATGGGCTATGCCTTTGGACGCGTCGCCCTCTAGGTACCAACGCACATTAGGGTGCGATTTCCAACGCTGAAATTCTTCAAACGGGCTCAGGTACGGGTTGGTATAGCCCAGGCCGGTGATAAAGCCCATGGCGACTTTGTTGCCCTCTAGGTGGTACAAAAATGCGCCGCCGTAAGTCATCTCGTCCATAGGCCAACCGGCGGTGTGCATCACAAAACCAGGCTGGTGGCGCTGGGGGTCAATTTCCCAGACTTCTTTGATGCCGATGCCAAAGCTTTGCGGGTCTTTGCCTGCGTCGAGTTTGTATTTGGCGATCAGCTGCTTGCCCAGGTGGCCGCGTGCGCCTTCGGCAAACACCGTGTATTTGCCCAGCAACTCCATGCCCAGCTGAAAGTTGTCGCCGGGCTCGCCTTCCTTGCCAATGCCCATATTGCCGGTAGCCACGCCTTTGACCGCGCCTTGGTCGGTGTACAGCACTTCGGCCGCGGTAAAGCCGGGGAATATCTCCACGCCCAGGCTTTCTGCCTGCTCGGCCAGCCAGCGCGTCACATTACCCAGGCTGACGATGTAATTGCCATGGTTGTCGGCAAAAGGCGGCAGCAAGAAATTGGGCATGCGAAACGCGCTTTTTTCACCGAAGAACATGATGGCGTCGTCGGTGACGGGCTGATTCAGCGGCGCACCGCGTGCTTTCCAATCCGGGAACAACTCGGTCAGCGCCTTGGGGTCCATGATGGCGCCCGACAAAATATGCGCGCCTGGCTCCGAGCCTTTTTCCAGCACTACAACCGATACCTCTTTGCCCTGCGCGGCCGCCATTTGCTTGATACGGATGGCGGTGGACAAGCCGCCCGGGCCGCCGCCGACGACGACCACGTCGTACTCCATAGATTCGCGGGGGCCAAATTGGGCCAGGATGTCTTGAGGGCTCATGAAAATCTCGCTGGATTAGAAAGAGTGGGCACGGCGCCTACAGCGTGCCGCATTGTGCGGCCATGGCTAGGCGGTCAATCGATAGATTTTATGCCCTGTGCCCAGGCCCGGCCCTGTCGCCATGCGCGGCCAACACTGCGTGGATTGGGGGCAAAGAACAAGGGCGCACGATGCGCCCTTGCTTGCTTACCTTGCGCAATGCGCCGCTTTTAGCGCGGTGCCAAGCGGATGGCGCCGTCCAGACGGATCACTTCGCCGTTGAGCATCTCGTTTTCGATGATGTGCTTGGCCAGCTTGGCATAGTCTTGCGGCGTGCCCAGGCGAGAGGGGAAGGGGACGCTGGCGGCCAATGCGTCCTGCACGTCTTGGGGCATGCCAAACAACATGGGCGTGCCAAAAATGCCGGGGGCAATTGTCATATTGCGGATACCGTTGCGCGACAGATCGCGGGCGATGGGCAGCGTCATGCCCACGATACCGCCTTTGGATGCGCTGTACGCGGCCTGACCAATTTGGCCGTCATAAGCCGCCACCGAGGCGGTAGAAATCATGACGCCACGCTCGCCGGTGGCTTCGGGTTCGTTTTTGCACATGGCGTCGGCCGCCAGGCGGATCATATTGAAGCTGCCAATAAGGTTGACCGTAATGCATTTGCTAAAACTGCCCAGGGTGTGGGCGCCGTTTTTGCCCACGGTTTTTTCGGCGGGGGCGATGCCGGCACAGTTCACCAGGCCCATGAGCTTGCCCATGGAAACCGCCTTGGCCACCACGGCCTGTCCATCGGCTTCGCTGCTGACATCGCAACGCACGAATGCGCCACCGATTTCTTGCGCAATCGCCTCACCCTTGTCGGCCTGCATATCGGCGATGACCACTTTGCCACCGTTGGCCGCCAGCATGCGGGCGGTGCCTTCACCCAGACCCGATGCGCCGCCAGTGACGATAAATACTTTTCCTGCGATGTCCATGAATAACTCCGTGATGGTGTGAAAAAGGGGTGGCCCGTGGGCCAGGCTGCGCGGTTGGAGGCAGGCCATCTACGTTGGCCTGCTCCAGGTGGCGCGGAACAGCGTGGAATTATCCGGCAAGTGGGCAATGGGTAGCCTTACGGGGTCGAGCATG
The DNA here is from genome assembly GCA_947483455.1 of Comamonadaceae bacterium. Classification (GTDB taxonomy): domain Bacteria; phylum Pseudomonadota; class Gammaproteobacteria; order Burkholderiales; family Burkholderiaceae_C; genus Allorhodoferax. The sequence continues at coordinate 3,270 of CANKNK010000042.1, forward strand.
CAGGCCTGCCAACACCTGCAGCATTGTCTTTCAGAGGAGCCGATCGCTACTGCTATACTTCGCGGCTGAATTTCAGGCGCATAGCTCAGCTGGTTAGAGCACCACCTTGACATGGTGGGGGTCGTTGGTTCGAGTCCAATTGCGCCTACCAACAATACCCTTATAAGTCAACGACTTACGATTTTTGAAGGGCTCTCAGGCAACACCTGAGTAACGTCCGTTGTTTTTTGCCTCCTCGAAAATAGCCTGTTTTTGCTTCTTTTTGAGTCGATCTTTCCCCGAAATGCCCTTCATCATTGTCCGTACGCGGTCCGCAACGTTCTCGGCTTTGTTGGCTGTCAGCGAACAGTAGTACCGGCAAAGCGCCTTTAAGGGCTGAACATCCCATCAGCGATCCCGGTGAGCGCCAGCGGTAAATGAGGCCCTTTTTTTGATTTCGGCCTCCGCCAACCAAGGCCCGACGACATCGTAGTTATCGTTTTCGGCGCCCTGGCTTTATGCGCGAACCGCTTCGCCCCAGTAATGAAAAGTGAATGGCCGCGGGCCCTTGATGTAGCCGGTCTGCAGGTCGGGCAGGGCAAAGCCCGCGGCCTGCAGTAAGGCGGGAACATCCCGCCCCAGATGGCAGCCGCCTGCCACTTTACCCCACAGTGGTTGCAAGCGCTCTTGCCAGCGTTGCACCGAGGCATCGGGGGCGCGCCCGTGCTCGCAATACAGCAGCCTGCCGGCGGGAGTCAACACACGGCGCATCTCCAGCAGGGCGGCGTGCGGATCGGCAATGGTGCACAGCGTGTAGGTCATGAGCACCGTGTCAAAGCTGGCATCGGGCATCGGAATCTGCTCTGCGGGCAGGCCGATCAGGTCCACCTGCAAGCCTGCGCGCTCGATGCGCTCCTGGGCCAAACGGTGCATCTGTATTGCCGGGTCTAGGCCGGTAATCTGGGTCACGCGGGCCTTGTCGTAGTAGCGCATGTTCAGCCCCGTGCCGATACCCACCTCCAATACACGCCCCTGCGCGCGCGGAACTACATGCTGGCGCATACGCCCGAATCCGGGCATGCCACAGGCCAAGTCCAGCGCCGCCGGCAAGATCTGCCGCTCATACCAGTTGGGTTGCATGGCTTCCAGTATATTGAGGTGGTGTAATTCGGGATCGACTCAGGCTTTAATTCGGTTGGATGCTTTGAATAGCAAAATACATAATCCCAGCTTCAAAGCAGTGCTTTGCCAATGACTGAATACGGCCCTAAGCGACCCCACCCCAAACGATCGGGCTACAAACCTCGCTGCCTATGGAAATCCACCTCCGGATGTAGCAGACCTTGCTGCCGCCTATATCTATGGCATCGTTACAGGACACGGATTCAACGATGGCAATCAGCGTACCGCTTGGGTGATCGGGCGCTTGTTTATAGCAATCAACGATAGGGCGCTTGTGTTCGATCGGATAGAAGCCATTAAATTCATGATGACTGTAGCCGCCGGTGACATGACCGAGGGGCAAACCGCCCAATGGGTTGGCAAACGCCTTGCACCCCAAAAATCGGGACGCCCTCCAGCTGATTTGATCAAATGAGCGGCAATAATTTTTTCACTTTTTATCGTTGACCATTGCTTGCCCTGTACCTTGCCAGGTGGCCAAAATTTTGGGTCGATAAGATTGGTCACCTGCCAAACGTATTTCAACAACCAACATAAGGAAAAACAATGTTCAGTCACGTAATGATCGGTGCCAATGACCTCGAGGCATCTAGAAAGTTTTATGACGCCGTACTGGGTACCTTGAATTTATCACCGGGTGTAGCCAACAACGACAATCGCTACTTCTATCGCAGCCCTAAGGGCTCTTTTTCAATCACCAAGCCCCTTGATGGACAAGCTGCGACCCACGCTAATGGCGGGACGATTGGTTTTTTGGCTGAGACACCAGAGCAGGTGCAGGCTTTTCATGCTGCTGGTATTGCCAATGGTGGAACTACTTGCGAAGAGCCGCCAGGCCCAAGAGAAGGACCATTTGGTGCTTTATATCTTGCGTATCTGCGGGACCCATCCGGAAATAAGATTTGCGCACTGCATCGGACTGCTAAACCAGTCTAATCGACGCCAATGATCAATCACATGAGTGCAGTTAATTAACTTCTGATTGCCCAGGTTGGCGATCTCCAATCCAGATGGCGTTTTGGTAGACGCATTACCCCGGTGGGCCCGCTGCCAAGGTGCCCATGAACCCATTAACTTCAGCTTCTTATGAGATAGCTGATTCAGGCAGCAACTGAATGCGCAGACAGGCTGACCTGAATAAAGAAACATTCATAAAATCAAATTTATAACGTAAGTTAAGAAACGAGTTATATGCACCGGATGCAAAGTCGACAATTTATTTTTTTGCTAACTTCTTTTCCATTATGGTGCTTTGCTCAAGTCCCAGAAGTAATTTTCATACCAAGTGCTGATGGGACCGTGCTCAAGGCCCATGTGCAGCACCCAGCAGGGACTCCGACTAACCAACCCAGGCCTGTGGTGGTCGCTCTTCATGGATGCAGCGGGCTTTATTCAACGACTGGCGCTAATCAAGGTAACTTAAATCCGCGACATTCTGGTATGGCGCAATTGATTGCAGATAATGGATATTCCATTGTTTTTCCAGATAGTTTCTCAACACGAGGGGAGACAAGTTTATGCTCCCAGAAATTTGATGTACGTGTAATTAAACAATCGCACAGATCGGATGACGTAGACGGTGTGCTGCTTTGGCTTTCTTCACAAAATTGGGCAGACACCGCAAAGATCGCATTACTTGGTTGGTCACATGGTGGCACTACGGTCTTAAGCAGTACGGACAAAAATCGACAAAAGGTGACAGCGAGAGACATTCAACCCAGCGTTGCAATTGCCATTTATCCTGGATGTTCCGACTCATTGAAGTCAAACTATCGACCACAAGTTCCATTGGTCATGATGTTGGCAGAGCTCGATGACTGGACACCGCCAGGACCATGTATTGAATTAGCAAAAAAAACGGGGGCAGAGTTGTACGTATATCCTGAAAGTTACCATGATTTTGACAATCCGGTCGGAACTGTAAGGCTGCGAATGGATGTGGCAAACGGTGTGAATCCTGGAAAAGGTGTCCATGTTGGACGCAATCCTGAAACGGGTCCTCAAGCATGGCAGCAAGTATTGGCGACCTTGCGTCATAGATGGCAATAAGCCCGGCTTCAGTCGAGTGGCAGGTCGCTAGAGGCGATCCCGCGAAACCGATATGAGTTAGTGGGCCGTCCCTGCTTACCGGAGCGCGGGAGCTCGTCGGAGATGACAAATCCGCTCCTGACAAGGTAGTCAAGATAGCGATGCGCGGTGGCGTAGGACATCCCGCACTCCATAGACACCTCGTTGATCTCGGCGGGAACCTCAGTGGCTCTAAGGTAGGTCAGAACGCGCCGCATTTTTTCTCGCGAAATGCCCTTCTCGGGATTCCTTTTGGAAACGTGCAACTTGCGGTGTAGGTTTATCCTGGACAGAAAGTCGGCGAGATGAATCGGCTTGTTGATGAAGTCGTCGGCGCCGGCGACTAGGAGCTCTTCAGCGACATGGGGCTGCTGTTCGATGGTCAGGATTAGCACTGGAAGCGCTGGCGCGATCACTTTGATTTGTCTGAGGACGTCCAGCCCGTTGGAACCTGGCATGTGATAGTCGAGCAGGAACATGTCGATATCTTCTTCAGCGACCCATGCCAGACACTGCTCAAGACGCGTCGTACCCAGGAAAAACCATCCCTGTGTCTTGGCCATAGCCTCCAAGGTACACAGAATGGATTCGTCGTCATCTAGGCCGCACAAGGTAAATGGCATTAGCGATCCTCTTCAATCATCGAAAGCTGTAATCTGACGACGGCTCCTCCGGCCGAGCCATTGGCGATTAGCAGGCTGCCACCGTGGTTTTTAGCGACCTCTTCGACAAAAGCCAAGCCGAAGCCGGTCGACCCCCATTCGGAGACCCCTCTCATAGGTGATGAGGAGGTCTTCGAAAACCCGGGCCCGCTATCAATTACTGAGAGCAGCAAGTCATGGCCTTCGACGGTTGCCGACAGACGTATCTCCTTCACTGGCGAATCCCTCACCGCCAGGTTTGCATTGTCCAGAAGATTGACGATGGCTCGCGAAAGCCGTATCTGGTTGATGTGGATCCGCTTGGCGAGCACCGAATCGTCGGCAGAGACGGTGACCGAATGTCGCCAGTCGAAAGCGCTTATTTGGCTCAGAACGTACTCGAAGAGCGCCGACACTGGAACACATTGCCGCGCCTCTTCCCTCAGTAATTCATTGATCATCTGGTTCATATTAGCGCCGCTCCCTGAGATCCGTTCGGCATAGCGCCGCAGGTCTCCTGGCGGCAGGCTGTCGGCGATCACATCTGCCATCCCGAGGATGGTGGTCAACGGACGTGCAAGGTCATGGACCAGTTGTTGGACTTCTCGATGGCTCCGGATCCGGATCGCGTCTTCGCGCAGCGCGGCGATTTCAAGATCCCGTTCCCGGATCTTCTTCAGGTTCGCATCGCGTTGGCTCGCTCCAACTAAAAGCGCGGCGGCCGCCACTCCGCCGGCTGCCGCCGAGAAGAACATGCCAAATGAAAGCGCGTCCAGCACCCAGCCCCAGTCCGCTACCACGGCGAACTCTTTCACGGCCGAAGACAGTTCCCCGCCGCCAAAGCCCCAGTGCGACAACATCGGGGCAAGGTCCAGCCATTGGACAGCGAATACCAGTAGCGCAATGACGACCAGCCGGGCGATCCAGCCTTTGACTTCGCGCGTCGTCATCTGCATGACGACGACCGTGACGATGCTGAACACTGCGGGTGCGCCAAAATGCAAGGTGAGGCCACCCTGCACCTGGGAGAGTAGCGCGTAGCAGCACGGGACGCCCACCAGCGGCACCAGCCAGGGAAAATACCTCCATCGGCTCGATAGGTGACTCAGGCTCTCGCCCAGGTTGAACCAACCGACATAAAGGAAGACCGCACGCAGGGTATTGAGGCTCACCAAAGTGGTTGCCGAGGCCAGCAGATATCGGCCATCGTCGTGCAGCGCGAATCGTTCCAAGTAATAGAAGATAGCACTAACTTTAATTTGCAGAGTCGCCATCCAGGCGCCGATGCAGACCGTGCCGACGGCCAGCGTGCGACGCATCCGCCACTGAACGTGGTCGATCTCAGTCATCGCAGGTTACCCTCCGGTTCTCCTTAGCAAGCGCGGACGGGCGTCGGCCGGCGACGCCACATTTCACTTCACGCCCCAGTCTTCAAGGGTCGCTCCCAGGACCGGCACGGTGGCGCGCGGCGTTTCGACTTCGGTTAAGGTCGCGCCGGGTGATCGGCCCCTGGCGAAGATTCCGTCGAGGTTGCCTGAGGCGACGACGATCAATCTGTCGGCAAACCCTGTGGTGGCTTCGATGAAGGTGTCGGTCAGTTCGCCGCGGCGGCGCGCCCCACCGATATGCATCAGCACCACACGTATGCCTCTCTTGCGGGCTTCTTGCAGCAGCAGCCTAGCACGCAATCGTTCCTGTTCCAAGGTGACGCCGGCGGCGCCGAGCCCCTTGGAACTGCCGCCAACGACCACAATGATTGCTTTCTGCGTGCCCAATGCCTGGGCCGAAAAGACCGAGTCATAGCCCGGATCGATCGCCATCCCTTTCATCAGGACCTTGACCATCATGGCGTCCGAACTCTGTCCAACCGAGGTGATCGTGACATCCTCAGCCCAAGCGGCGGTCGCAACCACAAGGCCGCCAAGGGCCATCAGGAAGTCAGCAACTAGATGTTTCAACGAGCACTCCCAGCCTTATTGCTCAGTCGCCATAGAAGGACTCTACGGATATGAGTGGCGCCAACATAGCAACCAACAACGCCTACCCCGGTCAGAACCTTGATCTACGCCAGTACCACCACGAGCACCGCGTCACACACCCAGTCTTGCGGGCCGCTCAATGCATCATTGCGCCGATGCTGCGACTGAAAAATTCCTTGCAACGCACTAGCAGCCATTAGAAGCTTCGCGCCATGCACTTCCTGAAAACAGGGCAGAGGCTGCGCCACAGCGTCATCCGTGTTCGCGGCCTCCCGTTGTACGGTCTCACATTTTTTTGACCATCCTGGCTGTGGCGCCTCACCTTTTCTGCCAACGGATTTTATTGAGCCATAAGCCGGTTATTTGGGCGCGTCAAAAAAATTATAGGGCGCGCGATATTTGGACGTACACAAAGCGGCCAATCGCATCATGCAAGGCACCGTTAAAGCCATAGTTTGCGGTCGTGACTGGAGGTGCCTTGTCGAACAGATTGCGCGCACCGATGCGGAATTCGGCTTCGCTGAGCCAGCTGCCATCCTTGGGGCTGCGCAACTGGGCAAA
>CANKNK010000043.1 GCA_947483455.1 Comamonadaceae bacterium
AAGCCGGTTGCCAAAGGCAAGTCATAGGCAGGCACCGCGCTTTTGACCTGGTGTATGACAAAGTTCGCCACATGGCGCTTGTGCCAGGGCATCATGTCGGCCAGGCCGCTGACCACCACATGCTGCACCGGTGTCTTGCCGAGGATTTTGGCCAGGGTGTGGGCAAACAAATCGACCACGATGATGGCCAGGGCGCCTGAATCCCGCAGCTGGTGCTCCAACTCGCGCCCGGTGTACATGGGGTTGACGTTGACCACCACATAGCCCGCGCGCAGTAGGCCAAACAGACAAACCGGGTACTGCAGCACATTGGGCATCATCAGCGCCACCCGGCTGCCCGGCGCCAAATGCAGCACTGATTGGAAATAGGCCGCGACCTGCAAGGACAAGGTGTCCAGCTCGGCAAAGCTGAGCTTGACGCCGGTCGCGCCGCTGATAAATGCGTCCCGGTCCGCGTACAGGTTGACCGCATCTTCCAGGTAATCGGCCAAAGTGCCCAAGGCGTGCTCGTCTATCTGCGCCGGAACACCGGGCGGGTAGCTTGAGATCCAGGGGGCTTGCATGGGGAGATCGGTTAAAGATTCAGTGTAACTATACACAAGTGTATTGTCTAGTCTGTGAAAAGGCCAAAGGCGTCCACGGCTTGTGGTCAAGGGTAGCCATGTGGCTCCTGAACAACAGGAATCTGCGGCAATGCGTCAGTCGGCTACCGGGGCGTATTTGGCTGCTCGGGAGTGTTGAGCTTGGGTTTGTAGGGCTTTTGGCATTGTTCGGGCCTGAACAAGGTCAAAGGCTTGCGAATGCGGCAAGCGAAAAGGCAGCAGGAAAACCGATACCTAAACGTCCTTCTTATCGCTAACGCTCTAAATGCCCACTCACAAACTTATGCAGTAGGCTGGCTGCAAAGGTCTGGTAGGGAATCCCCTCCTCTAGCGCGCGTGCCTGCAAATTTTTTAAATCCCGGCTGGAGATTCGAATATTCAGCCGTTGGTCCTTTTTAAAGGTTGCTTGGGCTGCCGCACGGTGCGCCTTTCCCTGCGCTGCCATATCGCTCACCGGTCGAAGTGCGCCAGCCTCCCAGGCCTGCAATATCTCTAATTCTTCTTCGTCGAATTTTATTTTTGACTTCATTGCGGACTCCTGTATTGGCGCTTGGCCTTGCGGCTTGGGATAATGGTTTTAAGAAAGATTTCCGTCTCGGTTTCAACAAATGGCACGGCGTAAACGTAATCGTCCACCTGCACCATTGAAATCCGCTGCCCTGGATACTTGTCTTGGTTTGGGTGCTCAAGCACGGCCAGTTCATTTCCAGCACTGATTTCAAAGACTATGCGCTCAAAAGAAATACCGCGCTCTTGCACCAGCAAGTGTTTTTTTTCGGCATTCCAATTGTAGGTTTTAGACCCGGACATGTGTGCATTTTAAGCACACAAAATTAGAACGGGCAAGGCGGCAATTGGGAAATCGGTATCTGGCCCCGTTTTACGGGTTAAGGCACCACGGTCACGCTGGGTAAATTTCCCTGAAGTTCGACTTTGTTTAAGTTTGTCAGTTCAAAGAGCACTGGATTGGCACCAGCAGAAAATTGCTTGCTTACGTTAAACGTGCAACTAGACGTATTGGCCGGCACCACTACGGTTGCAATGAAGCTTTGTCCACCCACGCTGAGCGAAGGTGTGGTGCATGGCGACGAAAAGGAAACAGCGCTGTAGCCAACTCCGCCAGCGCGTAAAGCCTACAAGGGCAGCGCCGTAGGACTAGGGCTAGGTGGCGCCCCGCGCACGGTGGCGGCGATGGCGATGCCGTGTTCGCGCAGGGCGCGCAAAATGGCCACATTCACGTCTGAGCGCAAATTACCCTGGCCGTTTTCGATGTCGGCCACCCAATACACCACCGTGAGTTCAATACCGTCAGTGGTGAACTGCGACAGCTGCACACTGGCGGGCGGTTGGTGCAGCACGCGCGGCTGGGCTTGCGCCGCGGCTTGCAGCACTTGCATGGCCTGGTCGATATCGGTTTCGTACACCACCTGGATGCGCGCCGTCTGCACCACTTTGGTATCGGCCAGCGACAGGTTTTCCACCCGGCTAATAAGCAGCATCTCGTTGGGCACAATCGCTTCGCGGCCGGTAATGGCGCGCACGACGGTGTAGCGGGCATTGATCTGGGTGATGATGCCTTCAAAGTCATCGACCCGCACGTTATCGCCTATGCGCAGGCTGCGTTCGGTCAGGATCAAAAAGCCGCTGATGTAATTGGCGGCCAGCTTTTGCAATCCAAAGCCAATGCCCACCCCCAAAGCACCTCCCAGCACCGAGAGCGCCGTCAGGTCAATGCCTATCGCCGATAAGGCCAGGATCAAACCCAGGAACAACAGGGTGATACGCGTGGCATTGCTGATGGCTTTGCGCACCGACAACTCGCCCCCCGTCGCTTCGCGCAAGAGGCGCGATTCAATCGCTGCCGAAATCCACAGTGTCACGATCAGTACCGCGCTCGCCGTCAGCAGGCCTTCAATAATGTTGCGCACCGACAGACGCGCAGCGCCCACTTTCCAGCCAATCTGATCCAACTCGTAGAGCACCAAGGGCAGCAGCCCGCTGACCCACAAGACCAGCGCCAGCCACACCAACCAGGAAATGGTTTGCTCAAAGGCCCGGACCCAGCGGGCTTGCGAAAACGCCAGTTGCAAGACCTTGACGCCCGTGCGTATCACCACCAAGGCCAGCAGCACCGGCATGGCCACTTGCAATACCACCACATTGAGGTGCCGGTCCAACACTGCGCGGGCAGCAAACACCAGGCAAAGCAGGATGGCCGGGAACAGCACGCCGTCAATGTCTTTGCGGCCAAACCAGACCGACCGCTGATCCCGACCTAATGCGGTAGCCAGTGCGCGCACCAAACCCCAAGCGACTGCAGCACTCAAGCCCAGGGCCGCTAACTCGATGGCGACGGTGGGCTGGGTAAAGGCCTCCAGCCAGGCGCCTAGGTCTTCAATCGGGGGCGGCGCGGCAAAACGGGTGACGCTCATGCGGAGCCTCTTTCAGCAAAAAAATGGAACCATACAACCAAAAACTCTTACGCCGGCCGGTACCAGAGAGCGACGGCATGGATTGCCTTGGCGCGCGGTCTTGACCCCATCAAACATCCGCCAGCACCCGCACATGGGCTTCTACGCTGCGGCCCAGGGCGCGTAAGTTGTAGCCGCCTTCCAGGCTGGAGACGATACGACCCTTCGCATGGGTACGCGCCACGTCTTTGAGTTGCTGGGTGATCCAGGCGTAATCGGCTTCGACCAAGCCCATCTGGCCTAGGTCATCGTCGCGGTGGGCATCGAAGCCGGCGCTGATAAATACCATCTCCGGCGCAAATGCATGCATGCGCGGCAACCACTGCGATTGCACCAATGCGCGCACCGCATCGCCCTTGGTGTAGGCGGGCACCGGCACGTTCAAGATATTGTCGGCATGCCCCTCGGCGCCGCTATAGGGGTAATGCGGATGTTGGAAGAAACCCACCATCAAGATACGTGGGTCATTGCTGACAATATCCTCGGTGCCATTGCCATGGTGCACATCAAAATCTACTATGGCCACGCGCTGCAAGTCATGGTGTTCCAAGGCATGGCGCGCCGCAATAGCGACATTGTTAAAAATACAAAAACCCATGGCGCGGTCGCGGCACGCATGGTGGCCGGGAGGGCGGACCGCACAAAACGCATTCTCCAGTTCACCCGCCAGCACCGCATCGGTCGCTGCAATGGCCGCGCCTGCGGCGTGCAAAGCCGCCTGCCAGGTATGCGGGTTCATACTGGTATCGGGGTCGATGGCGGCGTAGGAACGCCCGGACTGCACATGCTCAAAAGCCAGGTTTTTATGCATGCGGTCTATGGTGTCGATATAGCCGTGTCCATGCGCCAGCGCCAATTGCTCGGCATCCGCAGCCGGGGCCTCGTGCGACTCCAACACGGCCAACATACCGCTGATGAGCAGGCGATCCTGTATCGCGTCCAGTCGCTCGGGGCATTCTGGGTGGCCCGCGCCCATCTCGTGCCGCCGGCAGCTGGGGTGGGTGAAATAGCCGGTTTTGTGCATGGGGTGGTTGCTGCGCGCTAGAGCGGTGGATTCTAGTAGCGGGCCTGCGCGCCATGCAGCATCGCCCGATCAGACAGAATGCAGGCCGTTTATGCACTGTTTGGCCCGCCCTCTTTTTCTTAACCGCCATTGCCGCCAGGCCTTGTGCTTGCTGCTTGCAGCGCTGATATCGCTGGCTTATGGGCATAGCACCGCAGCACAGGCCGCACGACCGCCAGCCGCAACCCCAGCGCTGCGTGACTGCGGGCCCGCCCAGTCCACTAAAGGCCCAAACGCGGCCACCAACAAGAAAGAAAAAAAGGCCAAGAAGCGTAAATGTCAGGCTAGCAATAGCGCCGCCACGGCCAGCTATGCCAACAAGCCAGCGGTAAGAGAAGCGGCCGACAGCATCGCCCAAAGCAACGACTTAAGCCGTAGTTGGGTGCGCAATACGCTGGCCCAGGCGCGCATGCTGCCCGAAGTGGCGCTTGCCGTCACCCCTGCACAAGGCCCGGCCGTGCGTAATTGGCAGGTCTACCGCGACCGTATGGTGGACCCGGTGCGTGTCCAAGCGGGGGTGCAGTTTTGGTTGCACAATGCCCAAGCCCTAGAGCGCGCCGAGCGCGAAACCGGCGTTCCCGCCTCGGTGGTGGTCGGCATCCTGGGGGTAGAAACGATTTACGGCAAGCGTATGGGCAAATACCGCGTGCTGGACGCGCTGGCCACGCTGGCGTTCGACTTCCCCGCCAGCCATCCGAAAGCACCGGCACGGGCCGCTTATTTTTTGCAAGAACTGGAAGCCTTCTTGGTTTGGTGTCAGGCCACCGGACGCGACCCGCTGACGGTGCGAGGCAGCTACGCCGGTGCCATGGGCATGGCGCAATTCATGCCCTCGAGTTGGCAAAAATACGCGGTGGACTTTGACGCCGATGGACGCATCGACTTGTTTGACAACAGCCAGGATGCCATAGGTTCAGTGGCCAATTACTTGGCCGCCTTCGGCTGGAAAGCCGCAATGCCCACGCATTACTCGGTGCAACTAGACACTACACGCCTGGACCTGCCCGCTTTATTGGAAAAAGATATTCTGCCCAGTATGCGCCCCACGCAGATGGCCGAACGCGGCGCCATACTTGCTCCACAAGCCATGCAACACGCAGGGCTGCTGGCGCTGATAGAACTGGTTAACGGCGAAGATGCCCCCGCCAGCTACGTCGCAGGTACCGCCAATTTTTACGCACTCACGCGCTACAACTGGAGCAGCTTTTACGCGATGGCGGTGATTGAGTTAGGGCAGGCCGTTAAAGCAGCTAAGTGAAGCGCACGCATTGTTGCTTTACTATGATGAATCCCCCAAACCCAACAAAATACACTTAACAAAATGGGTGGCTGTGACGCCCATGGACAAACAAAAGCACTTTCTAGTCAACTGCGTATTCCAATTCAAACATTGCACCGGACCCAATGAGTATGTGGAAATCGAGGCTGCTTTTTCTCAAGCCACCCAGGCCTCGCGTGGCGTGCGCTGAAAACTGAAGATCTATGGCGGCGGGGTTGGGTTTGACCGAGGTGAAAACCTAGGCAGAGGCGATGCGCCAGCCATGCGTCAAAAAGTTTGACACCTATGTGATCGAAATCTACACCTGACGCGGCGTCCGTGCCAAATTAGTTCTTTAGCGATTCGATTTGCTTTGAACCACTGACCATCTTGAATGAGGCCAATGTTTCAATGTCTGACTCCTTCAGCTTATGGTCTGTAACGGCGCGCAAATTGACGGTCAGCTTATCTTTTGTGAATTCAGCCACCGAATAACCACGCCGCAAGCCCTCTGAATAGATGAAGTGCGGGTTCAATTTTTGACGCGCTGCCGTATTTTTGCCATCATCGCTGGTGATGCTGGTACCGCAAAATTCAAAGCCTAAAACCCTGCTTCGCGGGTTTGCATAGTCTTCCTTTACATAGCCAACCCAATTCTCATGCACATCGCCCCCAAAAATCACGGGATTGGCAACCTTATTTCTGGCAAGACCGTCCTGAATTCTTTTGCGGGATGCAGGGTAACCGTCCCAGCCATCGTTCCAAACTTTTTTGCCTTCTGCTGTACGGTAGACCCTGGCACCGAACAGCGTGGTTTGCGATATGACGGTCCATGTCTGGTCCGCAGTATTTTCTAACTGTTTCTGAAGCCACTGTTCCTGCTGTGTCCCAAGCATGCTACGCACTTCGCTAGACAGCATGTCGCAAGTCTCTAGGTCGACCACGGATGATCCAGTTTTGCCACTGGGGTTACATGCCTGAATATCACGGTACTGACGAGTATCCAGCACAGACATGTTTAGGATATTGCCGAAGCGGTAATTCTCATAGATTCGCATCTCGGCCCCTTTTTCGAGGCCTGCGAGTCCATCGATCAGCACGGAGGCGCGCAAAGGCATGTGTTCATAGTAGACCTGATAGGCTGCAGCTCTTCGCTTTTGGAAATCTGTCTCGGGCCCGAATGAGCCCGGGTTCAAGCCTGCATAGTCGTTTTGAACTTCGTGGTCGTCCCAGGTCGTGATCCAAGGACATGCGGCATGAATATCCTGCAACTCTGGCTCTGACTTGTATTGAGCGTAGCGCTTCCTGTAATCATTAAGTCCAAGGCACCAGCCAGCGGAATGCGAACGAACTCCCGTTTTGCTAGGGGCATATTCATAGATGTAGTCACCCAGAAATACCACGAGATCTGGACCCTCCTTGACCATGTGCGGATAGGCGTTGTAATAGCCGCGTTCAAAATGCTGGCAAGAAGCGAATGCAACCTTGATAGGATCCTCAATGGTGCTCCTGGGCTCGGCGAACGTTCGAGTCTTACCGGTACGGCTGGTATGACCGCCCGTAGAGAATCTGTAGTAGAACCAAGTGTTCGCAGGCAGTTCCAACACTTCTGCATGAACGGAATGCGCCAGCGCAGCCACCGCATTGACCAATCCGCTTTTTGCAATGTTCGTGAACTGGCTGTCTAGTGCCATCTCCCATTTGACCGGGATATCTTGATGGGGAATATTGGATGAAAAAATCCCCTCATCAAACAGCCGGGACCAGAGAACCACCGAATTGTGCGTGGGGGAACCGCTCGCTACACCCAAATTGAAGGGGTTTTTGGGCAACTTGACTTGTGACCAGGCCTCTAGGGATGGCAAAAAGACCGTGGCCGCGTAAACGCTTTTCAACAATGTTCGGCGCATCATGTCTATTGGCATGTGTATCTCCTAGTTGTATCTAGACAAATATTAGCATCCATAAATCCAATGCCAAGCTGCGTTTTCGCCTCTGGCGAGTAGCCCAACGGGCACGGGTGCAGCCAGGCCTGCGGAGGCACGAGGGGCCGTCTGCTAAGCCGGTCTGGAGCGGTCCCCGGCCAACCGATGATCGGCCACTGCGCGGCGTCAAGGTATGTAAGCTTGCGCCACTGACCGATCCCATGGCAAGCCAAGCCCTTTCGCGCAACGAATGGTAGGCAAACATCCGGTGCAGCACTCCATTAGCGCGGTGGCGAATGCAACTCAAGGCACGCGGTGATGCCAATAGCGCTGCAAGACGGTGCGTGCACACTGGCTGCCGTCCATCTGCCAGGATCGCCACCAAAAGGCGCCGCAATGCGGGGCATCCACCCATTGCAAAGGCGCATCGGGCGCGTAACTTTCGGACAGCGCTTGGTAGCGCTGCACGACTTGCGCCGCCGGGTGGCCGTAGCGGTTGCGATAGCCCGTCTGTACCACAGCGGTGTGCGGATGCACTGCGGCCAAAAACGCAGCGCTGCTCGATGTTTTACTGCCGTGGTGGGGCACCAACAAAAGGTCGGCATCCAGCGCGGCATCTGAGGGGCTTTGGGCAGCACGCGCCAGCAACTGCGCTTCCTGCGCCTGCTCTATATCACCCACCAACAATGCACTGCGGTGCTGCCATCCTGCGTGCGACTTGGTTGATGTTGCTGCATCATCGGTGGCTATCTGCACCCCTTCTAGGCGCTGATTGATGGCTTGCGCCGCCATACCCGGCAAGCCCTCAGCACCCGCCCCTGCTTGCACACGCAAAACGCAAGACAGCGTATTCGGTTTGGGCGCGCTCTGTGCGCTGTAGGCCTCAGCGACCGGATGCAGCACGCTAAAGCGCACACCGTCCCAGTCCCAGCTTTGTCCGGCCTGGCAGCGCGTGCTTGCACGCCCTTGCAGTACCACGTGCCCACTATCAAGCGAACTCCACACATCGGCTTGCGGCTGCATTGCCAGCACGCTGGCTGCGCCGCCCACGTGGTCGCTGTCGCGGTGGCTGAGCATGACGCGGTCCAAGCGCACCATACCGGCTTGCAACATCGGCACGATGACACGCTGACCCGCATCGCTGTCCAGGCTGTACCGCGGCCCTGCGTCGTACAGCAATGCATGGTTGCGGGTGCGCACCAGCACTGCATTGCCCTGTCCTATATCCGCGGCAATCAACTCGAATTGACCCGGCGGCGGCGCATTCGGGCGCCACAGGCCTAGGGCCAGTAGCAAAGGCAAACCCATGCAACGCAGGGTCCAGGGCAAAGGCAGTGCCAGCACCAAGGCGCCCAGCGCGGCTGGCAGCGCCAGCCACCAAGGCGGCACCGGCAGGGCCAGCACGGCCAAAGGCCACACCGCCATGGTTTGCACCAATGCCATCCACCAGGACGAAGCCACTGCGGCCCCTTGCCATAGCGGCTCGAACAGCACCCCGGCCATCGCCAGCGGCGTAATCACCAAGGTCACCCAAGGCACAGCCAGCAAGTTGGCCAACAAACCCACCAGCGATAACTGTCCAAACAAAAGAATGCTCAAGGGTGCTAGGGCCAGCGTGATCATGCCCTGCTCGCGCAGCATGGCACGCAGCGCTTGCCCCAACGCGATCCAGTAAGCCTGCATGCCCGCGAGGTAGCCCGACGCGGCCAGCACTTGCGGGCCTTGGGTGAATAGGTCATCGCGCGGGTCCTGCGTTGCCGGGCCTGCGCCGCTGCTCTGCGGGCGCAGTCGTAAAAAGGCGCGCAGCGCGCTCATGAGCGGCTTAGCTGCGCTGGGCCGCTGCCCAGTCGCCAGCCCCGCCGATGCGCTAGCTTGGTCGTGGCGCACCGGCGCTTGGCTATCCGTAGCAAACAAGACCGCCACCGCCACAAAGCTCAGCCAAAAGCCGGCTTGCAAAAGCGACCAAGGGTCATAGACCACCACCCACAGCAACGCCAGTATCCAGACGTAGGGCCAGGGCCAGCGCGCTCCTGTCAATCGCAAGAGCGTTACCCAGGCCAGCATGATGCAGGTGCGCTGCGCCGGTATGCCCCAGCCGGAAAACACGGCATAGGCGCAGGCAATCAGCAAGCCACCGGCCCAGGCCGCCGAGGGCGCGGGCCACCACAAACACAGGCGTTGCGAACGCCGCCACCACCAGCTGATCAACCAGCGTGCGGCCCAGGCAAACATCGTAATGTGCAGGCCAGAGATACTGACCAGATGCGCCACCCCGGTAGCCCGAAATAGCGCCCACTGCTGCTGGTCCA
>CANKNK010000044.1 GCA_947483455.1 Comamonadaceae bacterium
CCCCGGCTTTTGAGCAAATCCACCATGTACTTGAAATACTCCACATGCCCGCCCTGGTAGGAGCTAATCGCAATGCCCTGCACGTCTTCTTGCAAGGCAGCGGTGACCACTTCTTCGACGCTGCGGTTGTGGCCGAGGTGGATCACTTCGGTACCCATGCCTTGCAGGATGCGGCGCATGATGTTGATCGCGGCGTCATGCCCGTCAAACAGACTGGCGGCGGTGACAAAACGCACTTTGTGCGTGGGCCGGTAATTGGCAAGCGCCTTGAATTCTGCGGATAAATCGGTCATAGTGAAACAGCCTTGGTGCGAGTGCGAGAGCGTCTGCCGTAGCCGGCATTGACGTTTACGTAAACGTCAACTGTAAACCATTCCCAGCGCTTGGCGATAATGCGCCCAAACTTTCCTTTGTTTATGACTTTTCTGGCGCTCGATATCGGCAACACCCGCCTCAAATGGGCCCAGTACCGCGCAGCGCATCCCGGCGCAGCCCTGCTGGCCCAAGGCGCGGAGTTTTTGGAAAACATTGACAAGCTGGGCGATGGCGCCTGGAGTCGCCTTCCCGCACCGAAACAGGTACTGGGTAGCGTAGTCGCTGGGGACGCCGTGAAGCGCCGCGTCGAACTGCAAATGGAACTGTGGGATGTCACCCCCCAATGGGTGGTGGCCAGCGACAGCGAGGCCGGCGTCAGCAATGGCTACGACCACCCCACCCGCTTGGGCGCGGACCGCTGGGTGGCCATCATCGGCGCCTACCACCGCATGCTGGCCCAGGGCACGCCTAGGCCTATGGTGGTGGTGATGGTGGGTACCGCGGTGACCGTGGAGGCCGTATCTGCCGACGGGCGCTTTTTAGGCGGCATGATTATTCCGGGCCACGGCATCATGCTGCGCGCCCTGGAGTCCGGCACCGCCGGTTTGCACGTGCCCACTGGCGAGGTGCGCCCTTTCCCCACCAATACCAGCGATGCGCTGACCAGCGGCGGCACCTACGCGATTGCGGGTGCGGTGGAATGCATGGTGCAACATGTACGCAGCCACTGCGGCGGCGAACCCCTGTGCATCATGACCGGCGGTGCCGGATGGAAAATGGCGCCGTCCATGACCCGCCCTTTCGAACTGGTAGACAACCTGATTTTTGACGGCCTGCTGCAGATGGCAGCGCAACGCTTTGCGCCCACCTAGTCTTATCGCGCCAGCCAAGCCTGCGCCAGTCGCACCCAGTAGGTGGCGCCTAGCGGCAATAAAGCGTCATTGAAGTCGTAGCTCGGGTTGTGCAGCATGCAGGGACCCGCGCCGTGGCCGAACTCGCGGTGTGCGCCGTCGCCGTTGGCGATAAAGGCATAGCAACCGGGTTTGGCCATCAACATATAAGAAAAATCTTCCGCGCCCATGGTCGGCTCCTGCACTTGCACCCGGCCTTCGCCGACGATAGAGGCCATCACTTTGCGTGCAAACAAGGCCTCGGCTTCGGAGTTGATGGTAGGCGGGTAATTGCGCGAAAACTCGAAGCTGCATTCGGTGCCAAAAGCGGCGGCGGTGTGGGTGGCAATCTCGCGCATGCGCGTCTCTATTTTGTCTAGCACTTCGACGGTGAAGGTGCGTACCGTGCCCTCTAAAGTGCAGCGATCGGGAATGACGTTGGTGGCTTCGCCTGCGTTGATCATGGTGACGGAAATGACGCCCGCCTCGATGGGTTTGATATTGCGGCTGATGATGGTCTGGAACGCCTGCACCATCTGGCAGGCCACCGGCACCGGATCGATGGTGTTGTGCGGAATCGCTGCATGCCCGCCTTTGCCGCGCACCACGATTTTGAATTCATTGCTTGACGCCATCACCGGGCCAGGGCTGACGGCAAACTGGCCCACATCCCCGCCCGGCCAGTTGTGCAGACCAAACACCGCTTCGACGGGGAATTTTTCAAAGAGTCCGTCCGCAATCATCTCGCGCGCCCCGCCGCCGCCTTCTTCGGCGGGCTGGAAGATCACATACACCGTGCCATCGAAGTCGCGGTGCTGGGCCAGGTGCTGGGCGGCGGCCAGCAGCATGGCGGTATGACCGTCATGGCCGCAGGCGTGCATGCGCCCCGGATGGCGACTGGCATGGGCAAAGGTGTTGAATTCCTGCATGGGCAGCGCGTCCATGTCGGCGCGCAAGCCGATAGCGCGCGTAGAGCTGCCAGCCTGGATGATGCCGACCACGCCGGTGGTGCCCATGCCCCGGTGAATGGGAATCCCCCAGGCGCTGAGCTGGGCGGCGACCACGTCGGCGGTGCGCTCTTCCTTGAAACACAGCTCGGGGTGGGCGTGCAAATCGCGTCGCACAGCAGCCATCGCGGGGGCGTTTTCCACAATCGCATCGATTAATTCCATGACAGGCTTTCGTTTCACAGGTTTAAAAAGGTCTGACTCATTCAAAAAATGGAGGCAAACCGGGGCAGATGGCGGCACAATGGCTTTTTCTTTCAGCCTTGGAGCGGCCCCGTCCGCGCCCTCCCACTATGCCAGAAGCCAACACCGCAGCGCAAAGCGCCAAGCCACGCAGCAGCAGTCATCAGGTGGTGGGCGCCTGCCCGCATGACTGCCCGGACACCTGCTCCCTGATCACTACCGTGGAAAACGGTATCGCTATCAAGGTGCAGGGCAATCCCCACCATCCGCAAACCGATGGCGTGCTGTGCAACAAAGTGGCGCGTTACACCGAACGCACTTACCACCCTGAGCGCCTCACGCAAGCACTCAAGCGCAGCGGCCCCAAGGGATCGGGCCAATTCACGCCGGTGAGTTGGGACGCGGCGCTGGACGACATCGCTGCGCGTCTGCAAGCCATTGTGCGAGATCCCCAGCGCGGGCCGCAGGCGGTGCTTCCCTATAGCTATGCCGGCACCATGGGCTGGGTGCAGGGGGACGCGATGTCTTCACGCTTTTTCAACCGCATGGGCGCCTCAAAACTGGACTACACGATTTGCTCATCGGCGGGGGCTGCGGGTCTGGATTACACCCTGGGTGTGCGCAAAGGCATGTTGATTGAGAACTTTGCCCAAGCGCATTTGATTTTGATTTGGGGTAGCAACCCGATTACCAGCAATGTGCATTTTTGGCGCTACGCCCAAGAGGCCAAGCGGGCCGGGGCGAAAATCATTTGCATCGACCCACGCAGCACCGAAACAGCAGAAAAATGCCACGAACACATCGCCCTGCGACCCGGCACCGACGCTGCGCTGGCGCTGGCCATGATGCATGAGCTCATTGCCCACGACTGGCTAGACCACGATTACATCGAACGCTATACCCTGGGGTGGGAGGCGCTGCGCGAGCGTGCGGTGCAATGGTCGCCCGAACGCGCCGCCGCCGTTTGCGGCGTACCGCAAGCGCAAATTGAATCGCTGGCGCGCGACTACGGCCAGGCCATGCAGCGCGGCGAGAGCGCCGCCATCCGCTTGAACTACGGCATGCAGCGTGCGCGCGGCGGCGCCAACGCAGTGCGCGCCGTAGCTTGCCTGCCCGCCTTGATAGGTGCCTGGCGCAAACCGGCTGGCGGCATGCTGCTCTCCAACTCGGGAACACACGGCTTTGACGACAGCGCGCTGGTGCGTCCCGATTTATGTCCAGAAGGACCCTGTCGCACTATCAATATGAGCACCATTGGCGATGATTTGCTGCGCCCGGCCAGCCCGGCGTTCGGCCCGGCTATTGATGCCTTATTCGTGTTCAACAGCAACCCGGTAGCCATAGCACCGGACTCGGGCAAAGTGGTGCAAGGTTTTGCCCGCGAAGATTTGTTTACCGTGGTCTTAGAGCATTTCCAAACCGACACCGCCGACTACGCGGACTACATCTTGCCGGCCACTACACAGCTGGAGCACTGGGATGTGCATACCACCTA
The DNA here is from genome assembly GCA_947483455.1 of Comamonadaceae bacterium. Classification (GTDB taxonomy): domain Bacteria; phylum Pseudomonadota; class Gammaproteobacteria; order Burkholderiales; family Burkholderiaceae_C; genus Allorhodoferax. The sequence goes on from CANKNK010000044.1 coordinate 3,891, forward strand.
TGGCCACACCGATGTGCTGCTCAACCGCCCCGCCATCGCGCCCATGGGGCAAGCGCGCTCCAATGCCGAAATTTTCCGAAACCTGGCGCAGCGCATGGGCTACACCGAGCCCTGTTTTGCCGAGGGGGACGAGGCGCTATGCCGCATGGCTTTCGATGCGCGCGTCAGCTTTGATGCCTTGTTGCAAGACGGCTTTGTCAGCCTGCCTTTACCGGCCGCACCGTTTGCGCAAGGTGGCTTCCCCACGCCTTCGGGACGCTGCGAATTTTTTAGCGCCCGCCTGGCCGCGATGGGCATGGACGGCCTGCCCGACTACCTGCCGAATTACGAAGAAGCCCATGCCGGCGCCGACTATCCGCTGGCCATGATTTCACCCCCCGCGCGCAATTTCATGAACTCCACCTTTGTGAATGTGAAAAGCCTGCGCGGTATCGAGGGCGAGCCCAAGATTGAAATCCATGCGCAAGACGCGGTTACGCGCTCCATAGCCGACGGTGACATGGTGCGTGTGTTCAATGCGCGCGGCCAGTACCACTGCAAAGCCGAGGTCAGCCCGCGTGCTCGGCCCGGCGTGGTCAACGGCCTGGGCGTGTGGTGGCGCAAGCTCGGGCCCATGGGTACCAATGTGAATGAATTAACCAACCAGCGCCTCACCGACCTGGGCCGAGCGCCCACGTTTTATGACTGTGCAGTGCAGGTGGAAAAGTACGTGGCTTAGCGCAGCGCCACCAAGTCCTGCTCGAGCATCCACAGCCGGTCCTGGCCCCAGTAGCCGGGCTGGTCGTTGACGCGGAAACTGGGCACGCCCCACAAATCCATACCCAGCAGTTCCAAGCGGTTAGCGGCGGCCACTTCGCGCCAGCTCTCGTCCGCCAAGGCCCTATCCACAAAAGTTTTGTCCAAGCCGGCACGCGCGGCGAGGGCGTACAAACCGCTGTCGGTGCCCGCGTCTATGCCGTCGGCCCACACGCCTTGCAAAAAGGATTGGGCCAATTGCAATCCTGCACCGGCCTGCATGGCCTGGTGCAAGACCGCATAGCCACGCTCCACCGGTTTGCCCACCGGGTCCACCAAAAAACCATAGCGCATGCCCACGCGCTGCGCTTCGCGCGCAACGTCAGCCACGATATACATGGATTTTTCACGCGGCACGGCCAGGCCACGCATGACCATGGGCAGCACGAATCGAATTTGCAGGTTTGCGCCGTAATGCTCGGCCAACTGGCGTACGCGCGGCAAGGCAATATAGGTATAAGGGCTGCGGAAAGAACAAAAGTAATGCAGCTGTGCTGGCGGCTTGGGCGAAGTGTGCAGCGCAGGCGCGCCCGGCAAAGCAATGTCGCGTACCGGCACCAGCAAGGCACTGGCGGGCTCACGGCACAGGCCTTCGTCGCGCAGTCGCTGCTCGAGGTAATGCAAGCGGTCTATGCCCCAGTACCATTCGCCGCCATAAAAAAACGTCGCCCCCAGGTAGTGGCCCATTTGCTTGCGCAGCGCGGTGCCCTCGGCTTTGGTGGCCTGCGCATCGGCCCGGGCCTGGCCCTCCGGCTGCGCCTGCCCGCGCCACAAACGCTGACTGATAGCTGCTGCATCCGCGACAAAACGGCCGGCCTGCAAGCTTGCGGCCAGCGCGGACTCGGCAAGGGCTAGCGCACCCGCATCTGGCGACAAGGTGGGCGCCTCCAAACCATGGGCTTGCGCCAACAGAGTGGCGTCGCGCAAAGACCAGTGCACTAAACGTTCCCGGTCCGGCGCTGCCGAATCTTCCGGCGCGCTGACCAAATGGGGAAGCAGGTCTATCGCATAGCGATGGCCCAAACGCTCTAGCAACTGCACGCACAAATAGCTGTAGGGGTCATCGGCTTGGTGAAAATAATGCACTTGCGCCGCGGCGCCCCTGATGCGGCGCAGCAGACTGGCGCGCGTACGCTGCGCTTGGCGCACGCCGGGGTGGGTCAGCACCCGCAGCAGGTGTTTGATAATCGTATTTTTAAGGGCGGACATGGCATGTTGGAGGGCTAAATCGAGCTTGCGCCCATAGGGCAGGCGCTAAGGGGTACTGCGACAGCATACAGAACTGTAGGGGCCCAAGCCCGCGCCTACGACGGGGGTTAACCCGCAATTTGTCGCGCAAAGCGCAGACTGCCAAATTAGCCGCAGCAGACACAGCACTCCGATGCGGCTATATTGCAAGCGGCTGCACGCATCGCCCTATTTTTTGTCCGGATCCTTATGCCCTACGCCCACATCCTGCTTGACCTACAGGCACCGATTGCCACGCTGACACTCAACCGCCCCGACAAGCGCAATGCCTTGTCTGCCGAAATGATGCGCGAAATCACGCATGCACTGCGGGAGGTGGGCGACAGCGACGCGCGCGGCATGATTCTGGCGGCCAATGGCCCGGTGTTTTCGGCTGGCCACAGCTTTGCCGATATGGCGGGGCAGGACCTGGACCATTTGCGCGCTTTGTTCGATGTGTGCACCACCATGATGAATACGGTGCAAGCCTTGCCGCAACCGGTGATCGCCAAAGTGCACGCCCTGGCCACTGCCGCGGGCTGCCAGTTGGTGGCCAGTTGCGATCTGGCACTGGCCGCAGATACCGCCGAGTTTGCGATTCCGGGCGGCAAGGCGAGTTTGTTTTGCCATACGCCGCTGGTGGCGGTGGCGCGCAATATCGGGCGCAAGCGCGCGATGGAAATGGCGCTCACGGGCGATGCCATCGACGCGGCCACCGCCGCCGACTGGGGCCTGATTAACCGTGCGGTGCCCGCGGGGCAACTCGATGCCGCCACGCTGGATTTAATCAGCCGCGCCGCGCGGGGCTGCGCCGTCTCCAAAGCCATGGGTAAGCAGGGCTATTACCAACAAATCGACCTGCCGCAGCCCCAAGCCTATGCGGTATCGGGCGAACGCATGGCCCAAGGCGCTGCACGCGATACGGCGCAGGAAAGCTTCAACGCATTTTTGAACAAACGCAAGGCTTAGGCCACTGCGGCCTCGGCCGGTAGATAGGCATAGCCCAGGGTCTGGGCGACGGCTTCATAGGTGACCTGGCCCTGCGCCACGTTGAGCCCCTGGCGCAAATGCGCATCGTCACGCAAGGCCTGTTTCCAACCTTTATTGGCAATCGCCAGCGCATGGCCGATCGTGGCGTTATTGAGCGCAAACGTGGAAGTGCGTGCCACGGCGCCCGGCATATTAGCCACACAGTAATGCACCACACCGTCCACCACATACGTGGGCTCTGCATGCGTGGTGGCGTGTGAGGTCTCAAAGCAACCACCCTGGTCGATGGCCACATCAACCACTACCGCACCTTTTTTCATGGATCCGACCATGGCACGGGTCACTAACTTAGGCGCGGATGCGCCGGGAACGAGCACGCCGCCGATGACCAGCTCCGCATCGAGCACAGCGTCTTCCAGATTTTGCACACTGCTGTACAAAGTGTGGATACGGTTGCCAAAGACCAAGTCGAGTTGGCGCAAGCGATCGACGTTGCGGTCTATGACGGTAACGCGGGCGCCCATACCGACTGCCATTTGCAGTGCATGGGTGCCTACTACGCCAGCGCCCAGAATCACCACATGCGCAGCGGGCACACCGGGCACGCCCCCTAGCAGTACGCCCATCCCACCTTTGGACTTTTCCAAGTGCGCCGCACCCGCTTGCACCGCCATGCGGCCAGCCACTTCGCTCATGGGTGCCAGCAGGGGCAGGCCGCCCTGGGCGCCGGTAATCGTTTCGTAGGCAATACATACCGCGCCTGATTGCACCAGCGCCGCGGTTTGCGCCGGGTCCGGCGCGAGGTGGAGGTAGGTGTACAAAATTTGGCCGGGCCGCAGCATCGCGCACTCCTGCGCCTGCGGCTCTTTGACTTTGACAACCATGTCGGCCTGGGCGAACACGCTGGCGGCATCGGGCGCCATCTGCGCACCGGCGCTTTGGTACTGCGCATCGGTCAAACCGATCGCTGCACCTGCGCCGCTTTGCACCAGCACGCTATGGCCCTTAGCGCACAAATCGCGTACGCTGGCGGGCGTCAGGCCGACGCGGTATTCATGGTTTTTAATCTCTTGGGGTAGTCCGATAAGCATGTGCTGTCTCCACTGAATTGAGGTGGGACTCAGTGTGCAGCAGCCGCATTTGAATTAACAGTGATATGAAAATTAAGCTATATTCATTAGCATCTCTAATAATTCAAATCCATGCAAATTTTTGACTCGCACGCGCTCGAATGCCTGGCGGCCATCGTCGAAGAAGGCAGTTTCGAGCGCGCGGCGCAGCGTTTGTCCATTACGCAATCGGCGGTATCGCAACGCCTACGCACCCTTGAGACGCAGGCCGGCGCGGTCTTGATCGTGCGCACGAGGCCGCTCAAAGCCACCCCGGCAGGACGCTATTTGCTGAAACACGCGCTGCAACTGCGCCTATTGCGCGCGGATCTAGGCCGCGACCTGCAAGCCCTCGCGCCGCGCGAAGCGCAAAGCACGCAAGGGCAAGAACGCATTGCCATTGCCATCAATGCCGACAGCATTGCTACCTGGGTGCTACCGGCCTTGCAAGTGCTGGTGCAAGACGGCATGGCCTTGGAAATCATTACCGATGACCAGGATTTCACCCACGAGTGGTTGCGCGAAGGCCAGGTGCAAGCCTGCGTAACGGCCTTAGCCAAACCACTGCGCGGCTGCGAGGTGGTGCAACTGGGCGTGATGGACTATGTGGTCGTGGCCAGCCCCGCCTATGCCGAGCAGCATTGCCCCAAAGGCTTAACGTCCCATGCCTTGTCCAGCATGCGTTTTCTGGCCTTTAACCGCAAAGACGATTTGCAAACCCGCTTGGTGCGCAAAGCCTGCGGCCTGAAAAACCCAGGCCTTCAGCAAAATTTTTTACCCAGTGCGCATGGCCGGGTACGCGCAGCGGTAGACGGATGGGGCGCGACCGTGGTGCCGCTTTTGCAAGTGCAAGCCTTGCTCAAGTCTGGCGCTTTGCGCGATCTCGCACCCAAGACCCGCTTGCCGGTGGCCCTGTACTGGCATTGCTGGAAACTGGAGTCTGCGCTGCTGCAATCCTTGACGGCCGCGGTACGTAGCGGCGCGGCCAAAGCACTGAAAGTTCAGGCGGCTTGAGCTACCCAGTCCAGCAGCTTGAGCCTTTGCACCTTGCCCGAAGGGCCGCGCGGCAGGTCCTGCACGAAGTGAAATACTTTAGGCGTTTTATAGCGCCCCAGGTGCTCCGTACAAAACGCGCGTAACACCGTTTCATCCGCGCTACAGCCTTCGCGCAACACGATGCATACCAAAATATCTTGACCGTAATGCACATCGGGCATGCCGGTAGCTGCGGCGTCCAGCACCGTGGGATGGCGCAGTAGCACTTCGTCGATCTCGCGCGGTGCGATGTTCTCGCCTCCTTTGATGATCAACTCTTTGATCCGCCCGGTGACAAAGAAAAAACCGTCCCCATCGCGGTGGCCTAGATCGCCAGTCCGCAGCCAACCGTCCGGCGTAAAACTAGCGCGGGTGGCATCGGGGTTTTTGTAATAGCCCTGCATCACTTGCGGGCCGCGAATGGCGATTTCGCCGGTGCTGCCATCGGGTACGGGATGCAAGTTAGCGTCGATGACACAGGCCTCGCAGCCCGATGCCTGACCGACCGAGCCGAGCTTGCGCAGCTTAGGCTCGTAGGGGTTGGAAAACGA
>CANKNK010000045.1 GCA_947483455.1 Comamonadaceae bacterium
TGCATACTGTGGCCAAGCCGGTGGCTGGGGTGGATGCACGGGTGCGCCGTTTGGCCAGTGACATGCTGGAAACCATGTATGAGGCCAGCGGCATTGGTCTGGCGGCCACCCAGGTGGATGTGCATGAGCGCTTGATCGTGGTGGATGTGTCGCAGGAGCGCGATCAGCCCCTGGTGCTGATCAACCCCGAGCTGGTTTGGACCAGTCCCGGTAAACACTTGAACGAAGAAGGCTGCTTGTCGGTACCGGGCATTTACGATGGCGTGGAGCGATTTGACGCGGTGCATGTGCGCGCCTTGGACGAGCACGGCAAGAGCCGGGTCATTGAGGCTGCCGAGTTGCTGGCCGTATGCGTGCAGCATGAAATGGACCATTTGCTAGGCAAGGTGTTTGTGGAATATCTTTCACCCCTCAAGCGCAACCGCATCAAGACCAAAATGCTCAAAGCCCGGCGCGAGGAGACGCGTTGAGGTTGGTATTTGCAGGCACCCCGGAATTTGCCCGGGTGGCCCTCGCGCATCTTCATGCAGCGGGGCATGAGATCGCCCTTGTGCTTACCCAGCCGGACCGCCCCGCCGGGCGAGGCATGAAGTTGCAGCCCTCAGCGGTCAAGCAGTTCGCCCAGGCGCAGCAGTTCACGGTCGCGCAACCCGCTAGCCTGCGCCTGGACGGTAAATTCCCGCTGGAGGCGCAGGCCGCACAAGACTTGATCAGACAGGTCCGCGCCCAGGCCATGGTCGTGGTCGCTTATGGTTTGCTCTTGCCCCAATGGGTGCTGGACGCCATGTCCGGGCCCGGCCAGTGGGGTTGTTTCAATATCCATGCCTCATTGCTGCCACGCTGGCGCGGCGCAGCACCCATCCACCGCGCAATTGAAGCGGGCGATACGGAGTCCGGAGTCACCATCATGCAAATGGACGCAGGCCTGGATACCGGGCCTATGCTCTTGCAAGAGCGCATTGCCATCTTGCCCGAGGCCAGCACTGCCTTGCTGCATGACGCACTGGCCGAAAGGGGCGCGCGCATGATGGTGCAAGCTTTGGAAAATCCGGCGAGCTTGCAGCCCCGGGTGCAAAGCGAGCAAGGCGTATGCTATGCCCACAAAATCGACAAAGCCGAAGCGGCGATCGATTGGCAGCAGCCTGCCGAGCAGATCGCCCGCAAAGTACGCGCATTCGACCCTTTCCCTGGTGCCATGGCCCGTTTGGGCGGCGAAACCTTGAAAGTCTGGGGCGCACAGGCTATGGCGCCTGACGAAACCCCAGTCTTCGCAGGCGGCCGGGTGCACCCCGGCCTGATGCTGGCCTGCGAGCCATGTGGCCTGGTGGTGGCTGCGGGTGCGGGCACTTGCCTGCGCATCACCCACTTGCAGCGTCCCGGGGGCAAGCGCCTGGCGGTCTCGGACTATTTGCAGGGACATGCCTTGTCACCCGGCCTGTGTTTTGATAGCCCTGTGGTGAGCCAGACGCCTTGATGTTTTTCTTCCGCAGCCAATGGCGCAAGCCGGCATATCGCCAAGGTTTTATGGAAATGCTGACATTGGCGCCGGGCATAGCCGCCTGGGGCCTGATGACCGGGGTCGCCATGGCCACCTCTGGCATGCGAACGCCGGATGTGCTGGCCATGGCTATTTTGGTTTTTGCCGGAAGTTCCCAATTGGCGGCTATTCCCTTGCTTGGCGCAGGCGCGCCCTTGTGGGTGATTTTGGCGACCGCTTTCTGTGTGAACCTGCGCTTTGTGGTGTTTAGCGCCCATATGCGCAGCTACTTGATGCATTTGCCGCGCATGCAGCGCTTGACGGTGGGATATTTTGTTGCCGACTTGACCTATGTGTTGTTTACCAAGCGCTACCCGATACCAGGTATTACCGAGGCTGAGCGCGCGGACCAGATGGCCTATCTGGCGGGCAATGCCACCATCAACTGGCTCAGTTGGACCGTGTGCAGTGTCCTGGGCGTGGTGCTGGCCAATTACATTCCTGCAGCGTGGGGCTTGGGCTTTGCTGGTGTGCTTGCGCTGACCGGGATTTTGTGCTCGCTGGCCACCAGCCGCATGCGCGTCTTGTCCGCAGGCATGGGCGCTGTGGTGGCCATCATGGCCTATGCACTGCCGCTCAAGCTCAATATTTTGTTGGCGATTGCGGTGTCGGTCCTACTGTGCATGGTGCTGGAGTCTTATATGCCGCAGGCCTCCGTGGATAAATAGGATGGCATCGCTCATGGATTACCTGCGCGCCTGGGGCTTGAACGATTGGGATCCCTGGACGTTTTTGACGATTGTGTTGATGGCCTGCATCACGGTGATCACCCGATCCTTTTTCTTTATTTCCGATGCGCCCTGGACCCTGCCTTCCTGGGCGCAGCGTGGCATGCAATATGCACCGATCGCGGCACTGGCCGCGGTGGTCTTGCCAGAAATTTTGATGACCCAAGGCGTATTTATCCATTCCTTGGCCGATGCGCGCATCTACGGCGCTATTGCTGGCGCGGCGTATTTTTTCTGGCGGCGCGGCAGCGGCCAAGCAGTGCTGGGTACTATCGTGGTCGGGATGTCGGTTTACATGCCTTTGCATGTCGGTTTGCACTGGTAAGGTGGTACATAGGGGGGTGGGTGGCAAGCTTGCACCGCGTATGCTGCGCGCATGCCTAGAATCTGCGGACACACACCATTTTTTCATTCGATATTGAGCAGGCCATGAACGTTATACGCTTTCAAGATTTATGTATCCAAGGCAAGGTTGCTGGAATGCGCGTATTTATCCGCGCCGACCTGAATGTGCCGCAGGATGCCAGTGGCGCCATCACCGAAGACACGCGCATACGCGCCAGCATTCCCTGTATTCGCATGGCTTTGGAAGCGGGCGCTGCGGTCATGCTGACTTCGCACCTGGGCCGACCCACCGAAGGCCAGTTACTTCCTGAAGACTCGCTGGCACCGGTGGCGCAACGGCTGTCCGAACTGCTGGGTCGCCCAGTGCCTTTGCTGCGCGACTGGGTCAATGGCGTTGCAGTGCGTCGCGGGGAAGTCGTGCTGCTGGAAAACTGCCGTGTCAATGTAGGTGAAAAGAAAAACGACGAAGCATTGGCGCGCAAAATGGCGCAGCTTTGCGATATCTTTGTGCACGATGCCTTTGGTACCGCCCATCGCGCCGAAGCCAGCACTTACGGTATCGCCCAGTTTGCCACCGTGGCGTGTGCCGGGCCTTTGCTAGCCGCTGAAATGGATGCCATTTCCAAGGCCTTGCTGGCGCCGCGCAGGCCGCTGGTGGCTATCGTGGCAGGCTCCAAAGTCTCTACCAAACTTACGATTCTCAAAAGTCTGGCGGCCAAGGTGGACCAGCTCATTGTTGGCGGCGGCATTGCCAACACCTTTATGTTGGCAGCCGGTTTGAACATCGGCAAAAGCCTGGCCGAGCCCGATTTACTGGACGAAGCGCGCGCTGTTATCGACGCCATGCGCGCGCGCGGCGCAGCGGTGCCAATTCCCACCGATGTCCTTACTGCCAAAACCTTTGCAGCCGATGCCCCTGCCAGCATCAAAGCCGCCAACGCAGTGGAAGACGACGACTTGATTCTGGACATCGGCCCGCAAACTGCCCAGTTACTGGCCGACCAGTTGATGCGCGCTGGGACGATTGTTTGGAACGGCCCGGTGGGCGTGTTTGAGTTTGCGGCTTTTGAGCAGGGCACTAAAACCATTGCGCAGGCCATTGCCGCCTCCAGCGCTTTTAGTATTGCCGGCGGGGGCGACACGCTGGCTGCGATCGCCAAATACGGCATAGAGGCGCAAGTGGGCTATATTTCCACGGGGGGCGGCGCATTTTTGGAGGTGCTGGAGGGCAAAACCCTGCCTGCCTTTGAAATATTGGCGCTTCGGGCTGCGGCCTGATGTGCACCTATCGCGAGTCTGCCGCGTTTAGCTGAGTAGTCTTGCAGGGTATGCGTTCGCGTCAAGTTGCGCTTAGTGATTTGGCAAGACAATCGGGGGCCGCGCACAGTGCGTAGGCTATTTTTATTTTTTTGGGAACTTTACATGTCAAATCGTCGTGAATTCGTAGTGCAGTTGGGTGTAGGCGCTAGCGCGCTGGTGTCGGGTGCGGTGTTCGCTGCCGCGCCGATGGTGGCAGAGGCCGATGGCAATGCAGCAAGCTTGGGCTACAAAGCCGACGCCACCAAGGTGGACAAAACCAAATTTCCCAAATACGCCGCTGGCCAGCAATGCAGCACTTGCGCATTATTCCAAGGCAAAGCGGGCGATGCCGCCGGTGGTTGCCCCTTGTTTGCTGGCAAACAAGTCGCAGCTGCGGGCTGGTGCAGCGCATTCGCCAAGAAAGCCTAAGGCGTTTTTTGACCCAGACCGGCCAGCGCACGCGCGCTGCACCGGGTCTGGACGCACAATCGTGCCATGGCGGGCCTACTTGGCGCCCGCTTTTTTCAGACCCGCCATGGACCCCAACTTTTCTGCTCTTTCCCCGGCCTTGCAGGCCGCTGCCCGCGATGCTGGTTTGCTTAGCGCGACCGAGGTACAGGGCCGCAGCATAGAGCCCATACTGCAGGGCCAGGACGTATGGGTTTGCGCACCCACAGGTTCGGGCAAAACCCTGGCCTATGTTCTGCCGCTGCTCGATGCGGCGGCCCAAGGCGCGCAGCGCAATGCCAAAGGCGCCAAACTGGCCGCCACCTTGGTGCTGGTGCCCACGCGCGAGCTGGCAGTCCAAGTCGGCGAAGTATTCAAGGGCCTGGCCCAGCGCCTGCCCTATGGCGTCAAAGTGAGTGTTATTTTTGGCGGCGTGTCCATCCTGCCCCAGTTGCGCGGCTTGCGCAGCGGTACCGATATCGTGGTGGCCACGCCAGGCCGTTTGTTGGACGTGATGGCCCACAACGCGCTGCCCCTGTCCAGCGTGCGCACCCTGGTGCTGGACGAAGCCGACCGCATGCTTGACCAAGGCTTTGCCGACGAGGTGCAGGCTATTTTGGGGCACATTCCTCTGCCATGCCAGCGCCTGTTTTTATCCGCTACCTTCGCCCCGGCGGTCAGTGGCTGGGCCCTGGCGTTATTGCAGCAACCGGTGCGCGTGGACCTGCGCCAGGCCGCCGCTGAAAAGACCACCATCGCCCAGCGTGCCTTTGCGGTGGACAGCGCAAAGCGCACGCGCTTGCTGCGCCATTTAATGGCCGACGCCCACTGGAGCCGGGTGCTGGTCTTTGTCGCCACCCAGTACGCGGCAGAAATCGTGGCTGATAAATTGCGCAAAGCCGGTCTGCGCGCCGAGCCCTTGCATGGCCACCTGAGCCAGGGCAAGCGCAGCCAGGTGCTGGAGGACTTCAAGGCGGGGCGCATCCGCGTCGTCGTTGCTACCGATTTGGCAGCGCGCGGCATCGATGTTATCCAACTGCCGGTGGTGGTGAACTACGACCTGCCACGCTCTGCCCAGGACTACACCCACCGTATAGGCCGCACCGGGCGCGCTGGTGAAAGTGGGCTGGCGATCAGCTTTGTCTGCCCGGATACACAGCCGCACTGGCAACTGATTGTTAAACGCCAGGCGCTTTCCATAAGCCTGGAGACCGAGCCCGGATTTGAAGCTACGGCGCCTGTGTCCAAATCGCCAGCGCCCGGAGCGCCCAGCGCCTTGGACCCGCATGGCGGGATCAAGGGCAAGCGCCCGAGTAAAAAAGACAAGCTGCGCGCCGCCGCTGTGCTGGCTGTGGCGGCCTGAACCTGCGACCCCAAGGTGGACAGCATGTCTGAAGGCAACCAGTTATTTATCCCGCCCACGTTTTTGGCCTTGTATATGGCCCCTGGCGCACACAAACCTTCGGCTTCCCAGGCCCAGGTTGCAGCGCACTATGAGTTGTGTGAGGATCTGGCGCAGATGCTCACCGTTACTGCCACGGAAATGCAATTGCGCAGTGACGCCGGCAGCGCCGAGGTCTTGCAACACTGTTTGGACGGACTGTGCGGCGCTGACGCAGTGATGGAGGAAAACCAGGCGCGCTGGGTGGTATGTCGCCTTGCCGAACTCATGCAATGGCCGGCGCCGGCCTGGCAGACTTCCGAGCCCTGACATGTCAGCCGCAGCCAGCTTGGGCGGCGCAGGCGCCGCACGCAGTCCGCAGGGCGACAGCGCCCCTGTGCGCGGGCGCGCCTGGCGCGGTGCGCTGTTGACGCTGTTATTGGTATTGTTGCTGCATGTGTTTTTTTTGCGTGGCGTATCGCGCTGGTTGCCTGACATGCCCGCGGGCATGGCGGGCGAGGACGCTGGACAGGTATTTAGTACCCGTAGCATCCGCATTCACAATCAATCGGCCGAAAATACGGCGAAAACGCCTCAGGGCAAAAACACGGCGCCAGTGCCTCAGACTGCTGGGACGCTGACACCAGGACTTGCAAATTCCGAGCCGCTCCAGGAGGCATTGCAAGGCAACACGGTGAGCTTCGTATCCGAAGCCGCTGCGCAGCCCGCCACTGCTGCCTCGGGAGCCACTCCCACCGACAGCGCCCATGCCGCATCTGCTGAGCCAGAAGCACCCCCTGCCAGCACGGGCGCACCTGCGGTACCCGCACCCTTAGTGGCATCCACACCGGCCGCTACCCCGGCCCCGCCTGCGTCGGATGGCTCCTTGGCCTCTGCCCAAACCGCTACCCCCACAGGGTCACCGCCACCAGCCTATAACTATGTGTTCCCGCCTTCGGTGCGACTGAAATACGATGTATCCGGCAGTGTCAAAGGTTTTAAATACTATGTGTCGGGCGATTTGTCCTGGCTGCACGATGGCAGTAGCTACACGGCGCGCCTAGAAATTAGTCACTTTTTATTGGGCTCCAGGATACAAACCAGTAAAGGCGTCATCACGCCGCGCGGCCTGGAGCCGGTGCGTTATGGGGAAAAAGTGCGCAGCGAAGTCGCAGCGCATTTTGAACGCGAAAAGGCTAAGGTCAGCTTCAGCGCCAATACGCCGGATGTGCCGCTCATGCCGCTGGCACAAGACCAGGTCAGTATTTTTGTACAACTGGCGGCCATGTTTGCAGCCAACGGATCGGCTTTCCCGCCGGCTAGCAAACTGGTATTTCAGACAGTGGGCGCGCGCGGTGCAGAAGACTGGGATTTTCTGGTCGAGCCGCCCGAGCGCCTGAAAATCCAAGGCAAAGAATGGATGGCCTACAAACTGGTGCGCGAGCACCGGGCCGACTATGACACCCGCGCCGAATTGTGGCTAGCCCCCGAGTTGGAGGGCATGCCGCTGCGCATACGCCTGACCCAGACCAGCGGTGACGAAATCGATATGGTTTGGACCCGTAGCCAAAAACCTTGAAATTGGGCCTTGTGCGGTGGGTGCTTGGTAAATCCTGTTACCCTCAGGACTTCCTTGCCACCGCCGCTTCCGTATGAACACGCTTTACGACTCTGACAGCTTTACCGTGACCCATATGCTGGCCAACGCACAGGCGCAAAGTGAGAGCAGTGCCGCTTTCTTGGGCCAGGGCAATACCACCTTGAGCGACGTCAAAACCGATCAATACCCGCAGGGCGTACCCATGCTGGCACGCCACGGCTTTGAAATTGTGGACAAGCGCTCGGGTAAAGAGGTGTATCTGGACGGCTCCTGGGCTGAGTTGTTTCAACAGCACATCGTGGCTTGGCAGGTCAATATGCCAACCCAGGAAGAGGTCGAGGAGACCCTAGAGCAGTACGCTGGCTTGGCGCAAAACCCGGTGGTCATCCACTGAGTGGCGGCTCGGCTCGCGCAGGCTGATGGCCGGCCTCCCATTTGACATCGAGTGATCAGCCCGTGTTGAAGTTTCCAAGGATGTATCGATACCTTGCCGTCTTGGGGTTTTGGCTGCTTACTTGTGCACCCGCTTTCGCCTCAGGCGGCGTAGATTGTCAGGGTCATGGCGCCGCCATCACGTCCCATCGCACATCGGCCCCCGCATCGCGCTGGCCCGATGCGCAACTTGCATCGGTCGCTTGGGCAAGCATTTTGCAAGCGCAGGCCGACGTGGGTCCCACTTTGGACCGCGCCGACGCAACTCCATTCGCAGACGATGATCAGGCTTGCGGCAGTTGCGTCCACTGTGCGGCCTGTTGTTTCAGCGTAGCACCGCCACTGAGTTTTTGTTTGCCTGATCTATTGGTGGCGCAAGGCCTTGTGTTTGCCTTTGCGCAACACCACCACGCCTCACCTGACCTGGCGACCCTAGAGCGACCGCCCCAGTTGCCCCCCACCCGCACGACAGCCTAGCGCTGACCACTAGCCCCTGGGCTCAGTAGGCGTAGCTGTCTTTATCTGGTTTTTGCGTTCAGGCCGCTGTGCCCGACGCAATGTCCCATGCAGCGAGGTGACTATGGTTCGATATGTTTCGTTTTTTTTGTGCTTGGCAGCCTGTACCCTGACGCAGCAGGCTTCAGCGCAAGGCAGCACTCCACCCGCAGCGGGCGCGCCAAGTCGCCCGCCGCAGTGCGCGCAGGGCGAAGTCTTAACAATACCCGCTGACGCATCAGCCTGGACCCGCTACCAGCCCTGGCGCGATGAGGCAGTGGGCGATTGGCGCCAGGCCAATGCGGTGGTTGCAAACATCGGCGGCTGGCGTGTCTATGCACGAGAACCGGCGCCTTGCGCCTCTAGCGCAGCGGCTAGCAAGGCCACACCATGAACTGGTCTGCCCTGCGCCCTAGCTTCCTCACTCTGCTGCTAGCCTTGCTCTCGGCTTGCGCGAGCATCGATACCTCCAAGGTGTTGAGCCAAACGCAACAAGACGTGGCGCCACTTAGCAACACGCTGCTGCAACTTGCCTCCACACCCGAGCAAGTGGCACAACGCAGCGCTGCAGCGCAGCGTTTATTGGAACAGCCCTTGCAACAGGCCGATGCCGTCGCCCTGGCCGGCCTGAATAGCCCGGCCTTGCAGGCCCTGCTGGCGCGTGCCATGGCAGATGCCTCCCACGCTGCGCAGCAAGGCCGTGTTGCTAATCCGCGCCTGGGCCTGGAGTGGTCTACCTTGCTCGATGAAACCGAAATCGCCCGGCGCATCAGCTTTGGCTTGCTTGACCTTGTGAGCTTGCCCCAGCGCCAGGGGATGGCGGCGAACGCGGTGCAACAGGTGCAATTGCAATTGAGCATGGACGTGGTCGAGCACATCAGCGTCGTGCGCCAGGCCTGGGTCATGGCGGTCGCGGCGCAGGAGGCAGCACAGTATGCGCAGCAGGTGCAGGAGGCAGCAGGCATAGGCGCCGAATTGGCCCGGCGCATGCAAAGCGTGGGCAATGTCAACAAGCTGCAAGCGGCGCGGCAACAACTTTGGTATGCACAGGCCACCGCCCAGCTTGCACTGGCCCAAGACGAAGCGCAGTCCAGGCGCGAAGTCCTAGTTCGTGCACTGGGCTTGGACAGCGTGCAAACCCAGGCGCTGCGCTTGCCTGCGCGCCTGCCCGAGGTGCCTGCCGCACCGCGTCAGTTTGACCAAGCCATGGCCCAGGCCTGGCGGATGCGCTTGGACTTGCGTATGGCCCAAGCAGCCTGGGACGGCGCGCAACAAGCGCGTAACCTGGGCCA
>CANKNK010000046.1 GCA_947483455.1 Comamonadaceae bacterium
ATGTGATGATTTACTTATGACGACAAGCCCCCGAACTGTTTTGCTTACCGGTGCGGCAGGTAATTTGGGTATGGCCGCGGCACAGGTGTTTGCCCAGGAGGGGGCACAACTGGTGCTACTGGACCGTGCGCCGATGCCTGAGGCCATGGTGGAAGCGCTGCAGCCTGCGCCTTGCCTGCCCATTGCACTGGACCTGTGTGACCCGGTGCAGCTCGACGCTGCGGTGGAGCAAGCGCTTGCGCGCTTTGGCCGTATTGACGTGTTGTGCAATTTAACGGGTGGCTTTGCCATGGGAGATCCGGTCCATGCCACAAGCGATAGCACCTGGGATTTCTTGCACGATATGAATGTGCGCACCCTGCGCAACACCTGCCACGCCGTAGTTCCACACATGCTGCGCCAAGGGGGCGGAAAAATCGTTAATGTGGGCGCCTTTTCTGCGCAACGCGGGCTGGCCCACATGGGAGCCTACATCGCAGCCAAAAGCGTTGTGTTGCGTATCACCGAAGCCATGTCCGCCGAACTGCGCATGAAAAACATCAACGTCAATTGCGTGTTGCCCACTATCCTGGACACCCCACAAAACCGCGCCGACATGCCCGACGCCGACCCCAAGCATTGGGTCAGCCCCCACGACTTGGCCCGTGTCATCGCTTTTCTCGCTTCCGACGCGGCCCGCGCCATGCATGGCGCCAGTGTCCCGGTTACCGGCTTAAGTGGATGAACAAGCCTTCTCGCGCGGAGCGCAGCGTCCTGGCTAGCCACGATGTTGGTCACTCACCCTATGGATATCCGCGCATATCGGGCAATGCCGGATTTGGTGGGAGCGCGGCCTACACCGGCTTTGTATTTTGTTTGCGCAATCCCGACAAAGTGGCGTTGGGGCTGATGTATTCCGGGTCGGTCATCACGTGGAGCAGTGTCGGTCCCTTGGCGGAAAAACCTTGCAGTATGGCCGCTTGCAGTTCGGCCACGCTACCAACTTGCAAGCCCCGCGCGCCATAGGCGCGGGCTAGGGCGGCAAAGTCAGGGTTGTTGTCCAGCGCAGTGCCATGGACGCGGCCAGGAAACCATTTTTCTTGGTGCATGCGGATGGTCCCATACATCTGGTTGTCAAACACCACGATGACGATGGAAAGTTCTAATTTCACCGCGGTGGCCAACTCGTGCGAGCTCATCAGGAAGCACCCGTCGCCGGCCAAGCACAGCACCGGGCGCTTTGGATGCGCCAGCTTGGCGCCAATGGCTGCAGGCAGGCCATAGCCCATGGCGCCACTGGTCGGAGCGATCTGGCTTCCATAGCTGCGATAGCGGTAGTAGCGGTGCGCCCAGGCGGCGTAGTTGCCTGCGCCATTGCTGATGATGACATCGTCAGGCAAGCAACCGTCGAGCGCCAACCACGCTTGCGCCATATCGATGGTGCCTGCCTGGCATGCGCTGGCCGCGCGCGGCCCGCTAAAGGCCTCATAGCCCGCTCGCAAAGTTTGCAAGTGGGATGCAAAACGCTCGGGCAGGGCATCGGGCACCGACAGGGCTGCCAGGCTTTGGGCCAGCGCCGGCATGCTGCTAAGCAAAGCCAAATGCGGGCGGTATACCCGGCCCAATTCCAGTGCGCAGGGCATGGCGTGCACCAGGGTTTGTTGTGGCTGCGGAATATCGATGAGGCTATAGCCCTGGCTAGGCACTTCGCCCATGCGTGCGCCCAGCAAAATCAAAAGGTCCGCCTCTTGGACCGCCCGCAATAAAGCCGGGTCCGCACCCAGGCCCAGCAGGCCCACGTAATGCGGGTCGCGGTGGTCAAACAAGTCCTGGCGTCGAAAGGAGCAGGCGACCGGCAGACCTGTGGCATGGACAAAACGGCTTAGCGCCGCCACCGCTTGCGCGTTCCAGCCGCTGCCGCCCAAAACCAGCATCGGCTTGTGCGCTCCTTGTATGAATTGCATCAGCTTTGCCAAATCGGCAGCCTGCGGTGCGCTGGCCGGCGCAGTGGCAAGCAATGCGGGGCGCGCAGCGTTGGGCACTGCTTCGCTCAGCACGTCTTCGGGCAAGGCCAGCACCACCGGGCCCATGCGTCCGGTCAGCGCAGTATGAAAAGCCCGGTGCACCATTTCGCCCATGCGCTCTGCCTGGTCAATTTGCGCCACCCATTTGCTGACCGGCGCAAACATGCCGCGGTAGTCCACCTCCTGAAATGCCCCGCGCTCCATAAAGTGCCTGCTGACCTGCCCGATAAACAAAATCAGCGGCGTCCCGTCTTGGAAGGCCGTGTGCAGGCCTATGGAGGCTTGGCTGGCACCGGGCGCCCGGGTCACAAAACACACGCCCGGCTTGCCGCTGGCTTTGGCATAGGCCTCGGCCATAAACGTGGCCGAACCTTCATGGCGGCAGACGATCAGGCGCACCGTGTCGCGTTGGTCGTAGAGCGCGTCCATGGCGTCTAGAAAACTTTCTCCGGGCACGCAAAACACGGTGTCCACGCCCTGGGCCAGCAGGGCATCAATCAGCAGGCGCGCGCCTGAGGGGAGGGGAGGGGTGGTCATAAGTGCCGGTTCCTGTTCGGGTGATGCCCGCGGCCCGCCGAGCCGGTACCGCTAGCATTGGAACTGGTATTGTGGCACTGGCACACTATGATTGACGGCGCGCAGCCTGTGCACCGACCTGGCCGCTTCAGGTATCGCGCCAAAGCGGGCAGACAATGCGTTCGTTTGCTAAGCGTCGGTCAGTGTCAACTACGAGGAGAAATGAATATGTTCCAACGTGCGCGTTCTTGGGTCTTGTCACTCTTGGCTCTGCTGCTAGCCGCCATCCTGCCCACAGCTGCCTGGGCCCAAGCGGCCTGGCCCAACAAGCCGGTGAAGATTGTGGTGCCTTTTGCGCCCGGGGGTACCACCGACATCCTGGCCCGCGCCGTCGCGCCGGAACTGGCGAAGGCCTTTGGCCAGTCATTCGTGATCGAAAACAAGGGCGGTGCCGGGGGCAATATAGGCACCGAAGTCGTGGCCCGCGCAGCGCCCGACGGTTACACCTTGCTCATGGGCACCGTGGGCACGCACGGCATCAATAAGTCGCTGTATGCCAAGTTGTCTTATGACCCGCAAAAAGACTTTGCCCCCATCACCCTGGTGGCCGGTGTGCCCAATGTCATGGTAATGAACGCCGAGAAGGCAAAGACATTAGGGATCAATACCGTTCCAGATTTCATCGCCTATGCGCGCAAAAACCCAGGGCGACTCAATATGGCGTCCAGCGGAAACGGCACCTCGATTCACCTGGCCGGTGAGTTGTTCAAGTCCATGACCGGTACGTTTATGACGCATATTCCCTACACCGGATCGGCTCCCGCGCTCATGGGTCTGGTGTCGGACCAGGTGGACGTGATGTTCGATAATTTACCGTCGTCCATGGCCTTGATCAAGGCGGGCAAGCTCAAAGCCTTTGCGGTGACCTCCAATCAGCGCTCGGGCGCCATGCCCGATGTGCCCACCATCGAAGAGGCCGGACCCCTCAAAGGTTTCGAGGCCAGCAGTTGGTTTGGCTTGCTGGCGCCCGCGGGCACGCCCCCCGATATTGTCAAAGCGCTACAGCGAGAGACTGCCAAGGCCTTAAGTTCTCCTGCCATCAAAGAAAAATTGCTGGCCCAAGGCGCGATTCCTAGCGGCAATACACCTGAAGAATTTGCCGCTCTGATTGACGCAGAGATTAAAAAATGGGCACCGGTGGTGAAAAATTCTGGCGCCCGCGTGGACTGACAAAGCCAATTGCCGACAAGCAATTTAGCGCGCAAGATCACTGGAGGACAAGATGCTCAAAGGCCTGCACCACAACGCTTATCGTTGCCGCGATTCAGAAGAAACACGCAAGTTTTACAGTGATTTTTTAGGCCTGCCCCTAGTACAAGCCTTTCAAATCCACGAAACCAAGAGCGGCCGGGCGACTAAGACCTTGCACTCGTTTTACCAAATGGATGACGGCGCTTGCCTGGCATTTTTTGAGGCACCGGACATGCCCTTCGATTTCAAAACGCAGCATGATTTTGATTTGCATATCGCGCTGGAAGTAAGCCAGGCAGACTTGCACACCATGTTCGCCAAAGGAAAGGCCGCGGGTTTGGAAACCCGTGGTATTTCGGACCACGGGTTTATCGATTCGATATATTTTCGCGACCCGAACGGCTATGTCATCGAACTCACTGCCAAGCGCGCCGGGCATGACGCTTATATGCAGGCGGCAAAGGCATCAGCGCAGCAGGTATTGGCAAAGTGGCAGGCAGAAAAATCTACGTCCTAGCCGGTACGCTAGGGAGCTTGGCTAGGTCAGCGGAGTGATGGTGTCCAAACTGGCGCACAAGCACCATGTCTATGTGGTGGAGTTGTCGCAGGACGTCTGGCAAGACGCGCATTTTTGCAAGTGCAACCCAACAAGCTGCGCGCCGCAGCCTTGTGTCTATGTGGGCATGACAGGCCTGGACCCGGATCTGCGTTTTGATAAGCACAAGGCCGGCATTCAAGCCAGCAAATATGTGCGCCGCTACGGTTTGCGACTGCTGCCCGAATTATTTGAACACCTCAACCCTATGCCCTACGAGGATGCACGATACATGGAAGTGGACCTGGCGATTCGTTTGCGCCAGGCGGGCTATGGGGTATGGCAGGCCTGAACGGCCTGCCCGCCTTTAGTTCAGCGCGTCTTTGAGGGCTTTGCCTGGGCGGAAACGCGGCGCCTTGGAGGCTTTGATCTTGAGTGCTGCACCGGTTTTCGGATTGCGCCCGATACGCGCTTTGCGCTTGGTCACGCCAAAGGATCCAAAGCCCACCAAACTCACGGTGCCGCCTTTTTTGAGGGTCTTGGTTACTGCCTCAATCATGCTGGCCAAGGCGCGCCCGGCGGCAGCTTTGGAGATGTCAGATTTGGCGGAAATGTGCTCAATGAGTTCGGTTTTATTCACAGCTTGACTCCTTATTTTTGGGTAGGGGGAAAAAATATTCTAGCCCAGTGAACGGGTTTTGGGGCGCCTTTGTGTGCTCGATAGGGATCCTTTTTTTGCAACCCTTATCCGCTGGCTACTCAAGCCAGCGCTACCGCCCTGGGTGCGCTGATGGGCTGGCGCAGGGTCGGCCATTCAGTGCGTTTACACTGCAGGCCCCGCTGGAATTGGTTTGTGCGCAGGCTGTCTGGAGGGTAGCGCTTGGCATCCCTAGACACAGCCCACTCCACCATGCAACATAACCCGGTCCGGGGCATTTTTTACCTTTGTATGGGTGTGCTGGTTTTCTCCTTGCAGGATGCCATCATTAAGCAGGTCAGCGGCGCCTACGCATTGACCGAAGTGGTGTTTATCCGCTCCTGCGTGGCGGCTCCCATTTTGTTGACACTGGTGTGGCGTGAGGCAGGCTGGCGCTCCTTGTTTGCTTCGCACCTCGATACCCTTGTGCTGCGCGCTACGGTCATGTTCGGCGCCTATGCGGCTTATTACATGGCCTTTCCGGCCTTGCCTTTAGCCGATGCGGTTGCACTGTATTTCACGGTGCCCTTGTTCGTAACTGCCTTGGCCGGTCCCATGTTGGGTGAACGTAATGGCTGGCCGGTTTGGGCCGCGGTGCTGCTGGGATTTGTGGGCGTTATGGTCATGCTGCAACCAGGTACGGGCTTGTTTAACCCAGCCGCTTTGCTGTCCCTGTTGGCGGCGGCGTTTTACGGGCTGGCCATGCTGCTGGCGCGCAAGCACGGCTCTAGCCTGTCTGCAGCGGTGATGGGCTTTTACCAAAACGCGGTGTTTCTGGTGGGCGCGGGCTTGGTGGCCTTGTTATTGCATCTGATGGGCATTGCGCACGCGGTCCACCCCAGTATTGCCTTTGTAGTGCGGCCCTGGTCCGTGCCTACGTTGTTTGACGGTTTGATGATTGGCCTGTGCGGGGTCGTGGCCTCCGTGGGCATCATGCTGTTGACTAGCGCCTACCGGGTTGCGCGGGCCAGCACGGTCACGCCTTTTGAATACACCGGCATCTTGTGGGCGCCGCTATGGGGCTATTTGTTTTTCAGTGAAGTGCCGCGCGCCACCACGGTGGCTGGTGCCGCCGTCATTGTGGTGGCTGGCTTGATTGCCTTGCGTATGGCCCAATCCGACGCCCAACCCGAATCCCAATCCGAAGAGCAAGCCCAATCCGATGCTGCGCGCAGCGCAAAGGAAAACCGCCATGACGCCAGCCGCTGACTACGCCGCCTCAGACCTCCAACGCCCATCTGCCGACGGCCTGCCGGGCTTGGTCTTGCTGCAATTTGGAACCAATTGGTGCGGCTATTGCCAAAACGCCCAAGCGCTGATCGAGCCCGTCATGGCGGCGCGCCCGGATGTCACGCGCCATCTGATTGAAGATGGGCCGGGTCGACCACTGGGACGCTCCTACCGCATCAAACAATGGCCGACCTTGCTGCTCTTGCGCGATGGTCAGGAAGTAGGGCGTGTAGTACGCCCGCAGGATGCGCAAGCATTGCGGGACTTGCTGCAGGCTGCAAACGCCTAAGGACGACCTGCAAGCCCGTTGTAGCGGCTTCGATTTCCTGGCCGCAGGCCATGCCCTGTACTAAGGGCCGACTTAGCGCGCGTTGGTGCAGATGTAATTGAATTGCGCTATGTCTAATTCAGCGTTGGGCACCGGAAAATAATCCGGTATCGACGAGAAGGTGTAGAGCGGATCCCCTTTGCCAAATTTGCCCGACATGATGACTGTCTTTTGCGTGCGGTGCATGCCTTTGCTGCAGTCAAAGTCTTTAAGCTCTTTGATGGAGTCGAAATCCACCCACAAAACAGGCGGTGGGAAGCGTTTTTTTTGTGTTTTTGCGTAGTCGCCCATCACCCAGGCGCTGGCGATATTGCCATTGCGCCGCATCGATTGCGGGTCCACATACATGGTGAAGTCGGGCGACTTGCCAATGGCAATCCAATCGGCCCAGGCGCTGCTGCTGGCCAGCAAAAAAAGTAGTGCTATTCGCAGCATAGTCCAACTCCTGGCCATACAAGATGGCCTCAACTTTCTAAGTTATTGATGATGCGCTCTGCGTTCGCGCAGTGCGCAATGTTTAGCCCAGTGGCACCTTATTTCAAAATGTCCCCGATACACAGGTACTTGATTTCCACGTAGTCGTCGATACCAAAGTGCGAGCCTTCGCGGCCTAGCCCAGACTGCTTGACGCCACCAAAGGGCACATGCTCCGTGGCCAATATACCGACGTTGATGCCGACCATACCGTATTCAAGGGCTTCCGCTACACGGTAGATACGACCGATGTCGCGGCTGTAGAAATAGCTGGCCAGGCCGAATTCGGTTTTGTTGGCTGCATCGACCGCTTGCTGTTCGGTCTCGAATTTGAAAATAGGTGCAAAGGGCCCGAAGGTTTCTTCGGTGGCGCATTGCATGTCGGCGCTGGCACCAGAAATAACGGTGGGCTCAAAGAACTGACCGCCCAGTGCCTTGCCACCGGTCTCCACCTTGCCGCCTTTGGCAACTGCGTCGGCCACATGGCGCGTGACTTTGGCTACAGCCGCGTCTTCTATCAGCGGGCCTTGCACCACACCGTCGTCAAAGCCATTGCCCACCTTCATGGCCTTGACCTTGGCGGTGAACTTGGCGACAAAGCTGTCGTACACCCCAGCCTGCACATAAAAGCGGTTGGCGCACACGCAGGTCTGCCCAGCGTTGCGGTATTTGCTGGCCATGGCGCCTTCCACGGCGGAGTCCAGATCGGCGTCATCAAATACGATAAAGGGGGCGTTTCCACCCAACTCGAGCGACATTTTTTTCACGGTCGGTGCGCACTGCGCCATCAGAATACGACCGACTTCTGTGGAGCCGGTAAAACTCAGGTGGCGCACCGTGTCGCTGGCGCAAATCACTTTGCCCACCGCAATCGAGTTGTCGGCATCGGCGGTAATCATATTGAGCACGCCGGGTGGAATACCTGCGCGCAGGGCCAGTTCGGCGGCCGCCAGCGCCGTCAGCGGTGTCAGCTCCGCCGGCTTGATGATGACCGGGCAACCAGCGGCCAGCGCCGGCGCCACTTTGCGAGTGATCATGGCAAGCGGGAAGTTCCAGGGCGTTATCGCTGCGCACACGCCTATGGATTGCTTGATGACCGAGAGGCGCCGGTTGTTGTCAAACTGCGGAAGGGTCTCGCCATTGATGCGTTTGGCTTCTTCGGCAAACCACTCCACAAAGCTGGCGCCGTAGGCGATTTCGCCCTTGGCCTCAGGGAAGGGCTTACCTTGCTCCGCGGTCATGATGCGCGCCAGGTCTTCCTGGTTGGCCATTAGCAAATCAAACCATTTGCGCAAGATGATGCTGCGCTCTTTCCCCGTTTTGCTGCGCCAGGCGGGCCAAGCGGCATCGGCGGCGGCGATCGCCTCTGTGGCCTGAGCGGGCCCGAGGTTGGCCACATCCGCCAGTTTGTGGCCCGTGGCAGGGTCCAGTACATCAAACCGTGATGGCCCAGCCACCCAATGGCCGTTGATCAAGGCATCGGTTTTGAGCAAGGTGGGATCTTTGAGTTGGCTGAGCGGGGAGGTTTGCGGTGTCATAGAGCGGGGGTGCAGTTGGAATAAAGAAAGGGCGCTTTAGCGCTGCACCCTGATCATACGATGGAGCACATTAAGTACCAAATATCGGTCGCGGCATTCCTGGGGCTACGGTCGTGGTCAGTGGGCACCCGAAAGAAGCATGGCAAATGCCTGATACCGGCACCTTGGCGCGTGACGAAGATGCGCCCATGGGCGGCGATAATGGAGGGTGTTGTCCGCCGCACCTTGCGGGGGCAGTTCCCCCTCTATTTCTGTACCGAGCACCATTGACATGAGTTCTTCAGCTACACCGGGCGTCATGAGCGTCGCCGACATCCGCAAGACTTTCCTGGACTTTTTCGCTTCCAAAGGCCACGCGGTGGTGGAAAGCAGCCCGCTGGTGCCGGGCAATGACCCCACGCTGATGTTCACCAACTCGGGCATGGTGCAGTTCAAAGACGTGTTCTTAGGCACGGACAAGCGCTCTTATGTGCGCGCCGCCTCGGTACAAGCTTGCCTGCGCGCCGGTGGCAAACACAACGACCTGGAAAACGTGGGCTATACCGCCCGCCACCACACGTTTTTCGAGATGCTGGGCAATTGGAGCTTTGGGGACTATTTCAAGCGCGAAAGCCTGAAATGGGGCTGGGAGCTACTGACCCAGGTGTACAAACTCCCGCCTGAGCGCCTAATGGTCACCGTCTATGTTGACGACGACGAGGCCTATGACATCTGGCACAAAGAAATCGGCCTACCCGCAGACCGCATCGTGCGCATCGGCGACAACAAGGGCAAAAAATACGCCTCCGACAATTTTTGGATGATGGCCGACACCGGTCCCTGCGGCCCCTGCTCCGAGATTTTTTACGACCATGGCGCGCACATTCCGGGTGGCCCGCCCGGCAGCCCGGAGGAAGACGGCGACCGCTTTATCGAAATCTGGAACCATGTGTTCATGCAGTTCGACATGCAGGCCGATGGCAGTCTCAACAAGCTACCCG
>CANKNK010000047.1 GCA_947483455.1 Comamonadaceae bacterium
CGCTGCGCAGGAGCTATACGATTCAAAAACTTCGAAAACACAGAGCCCTTCGGAAGTTTCCGAAAAGCCTTCTAATATACCAGATATTGGGAAAGCCAGGACGCAAGTCCGGGCAGCGCGTCGGGCGATCAGCGTATCCAGAGGCGCAAAGCGTCCCAGGCGCGCCCGAAAATACCGGCCTGATCGACCGCTTCTAGGGCTTGCAAAGGCATTTGCGCCACCTCCACCCCGCCAGAGAGCACGCGCAGGGTAGCCACCTCCTGGCCTTTGGTAATGGGGGCCAAAAGCGGCTCTTTGCGCACCACCTCGGTCGTGACTTTGCCGCCGCTGCCTGCGGGCAAAGCCATCAGGACGCCCTGCGGATGGCCGACGCGCACCGTGGAAGCGCTACCTTTCCAGACTTGGGCCGTGACCACCGCCTGCCCAGGATCGAACAATTTGACCGGCTCAAAGGCGGTAAAGCCCCAGTTCAGCAGCTTTTGCGATTCATTGGCACGGGCATTTTCATTGGCCGTACCAAGAACAATGGACAGCAGGCGCCGGCTCGGACTGGCCCCTTGCGAGCCCAGGCTGGCGTAGTCGCGCCGGGCAGTGGCCACCATGCAATAGCCAGCTGCCTCGGTATAGCCGGTTTTAAGACCATCTACCGTGGGGTCGCGTTGCAATAAGAGGTTGCGGTTGCTGTCGTTGGCCGCCGGGGTGCCCGGATAGCGGTACTTCTTCAGGGCGTAATAGCCCACGTACTGCGGAAAATCCGCCATAAGGCGCGTGGCCAAGATGCCCAGGTCGCGCGCGGTAGTGGTGTGGCCGGGCTCAGTCAGGCCTTCAGGGTTTTTGTAGCTGGTGCCTTTTAGTCCCAGCACCTGGGCCTGTGCGTTCATCATTTGCACGAAGCGCGGCACGTCGCCACCCACGCCTTCGGCGAGCGCGATAGTGGCGTCATTGCCTGACTGCACCACCATGCCCTTGATCAGGTCCTCTACGGGGACTTGCATTTTGGGGTCAATGAACATGCGCGATCCCGGCATTTTCCAAGCGCGCTCGCTCACAGCAAGCTTTTGGTCCAGGCTGATCTTGCCGGACTTGAGCGCGTCAAACACCAGGTACGCGGTCATCAGCTTGGTGAGTGACGCCGGCTCAACCTGCATGTCCGCGTCTTTGGCGGCTAGCACCTGGTGCGCCGATACATCGAGCAACAAATAAGCCCGCGCAGCGATTTCGGGTGGCTGGGGGGCTTGCGCATGGGCGCTGGCCAGCATGCAAATGGCTAGCAAGCCGGAAGCAAGAAATTTCATGAATTGAGAACCTTAGGAAGCGGTGCGTGGCCTGCGGCGGTGCGCGGCCATTATGTAAAAAGGAATGGTGTGCATCGGCGTGCCAGCGCTTATGCCGAAGGCACAGCCACATGGCGAGCGACCAGGTCGCGCAACAAGGGCAATTGTCCGTGAAAAAAATGTCCCACGCCGGGCAAGACCACGACGGGCAGGTTCTGCGGGCGCGCCCATTGCAGAGCGGTGGCCAGGGGCACGGTGTCATCCTCCTCGCCATGCAGCACCAGGGTATTGGTATGCAGCGCTGGCGGAATATAGGGCACCTCAAAGCGCCCCGCCGCCGTGCCGACCAACACGACGCGGCTTATAGCGCGCAGTGGATGCAAAGTCTGTACCGCGTGTGAAGTCACAAAAGCGCCGAAGGAAAAACCTGCCAAGGCGAGCGCGCCCTGCTCGGTACCGGCGGGCGAAAAATAGTCGATGACCGCAAGCAGGTCTTTTTGCTCACCGCGCCCTTCGTCATAGACGCCTTCGCTATGACCCACGCCGCGGAAATTAAAGCGCACCGCCATCCAGCCAGCCTGCACAAAGGCGCGCGCCAGGGTTTGCACCACCTTGTTGTCCATGGTGCCGCCAAAAAGCGGGTGCGGATGGGCAATTACCGCTACACCCACTGGCGTTTGCCCGGGCTCCAGGGCTGGCATATCCACCAGGGCTTGTAAATTTCCTGCTGGGCCTTGAAGTGCCAGCTGCTGGGTACGCGGATTCATGCGCGCTTAGCGTCCCACGTTAGGGGGCAGGCGCAGGCGCTCGACCGGTTTGCCTCCAAGCAAATGGCTGTCAACGATTTCATCAATATCTGCGTCGTCCACATAGGTGTACCAGACCGCCTCCGGATAAACCACCGCCACTGGGCCGCCAGCACAACGGTCCAGACAACCGGCTTTGTTCACGCGTACCTGGCCGGGGCCAGTGAAGTCGGCATCCCGGATGCGCTTTTTGCAACGGTCAAAGCCCGCTTGTGCTTGGTGTTGCGCGCAGCATTCTTCCCCGCTTTTACGTTCGTTGAGGCAGAAAAAGATATGGCGCGCGTAATAGCTTTTGTCTGTGGCTGGCGCAATGGGGGCAGAGGCATTCATACGTCGATTTTAGGTTCTCCGTTTGCGATGCGAATCCGGCCCAGTACCAGCGCCATGGCAGCGTACGGCCAGAGCCAGCCCAGCCATTCGGCCAGGCCGTTAAAGCGCACAAAGCGACCTTGCTCCCAGGATTGCAAAGTCTGCGCAAAATAGGGGCTTTCCGGCGCCTGGTTCAGCAGCGCCACATGGCAGCACAGTAAAACGAAAACCAGGGCACACGCCCAGCGCCAGGGCATGCGCGCCAAGGCCATGGCCAATACCAAAGCGGCTGCCAGGCCAGCGGTGGTGGTGGCGTCCAGCCAAGACCACATATGCGTTGGTCCCCAGCTCAGCGCGGCTGACAGGCCGCTGGCACTGACGCCCACAGCCAGCACGGCCACGCTGAGCCAGACGCGGTGGCTGGGTTTATGCAAAACCCCAAAACCCAGCAAACAAGGGGCCAACAAACCGGTAACCACGCAGGCCAGCGCAGCGCCTGTACCGAGCGGCCCCGTATCGATAGCGGGCAACAAACTGTGCAGCTGTGCTGCATCAAGCCAATGCGCCCCCAGGCCTAGCAATTCCTCGGCTAAGCCCTGCAAACCGCCCCACACATGGCCCAAGCCAAATGGCACTGCAGAAGGGAACAGGAGTGCGGCCGGCCAACTGAGCAGCAAAACTAACACTCCGCGCGATTGCGGGGCCAGCCAGCGGTTTTGCCAGCGATCCCAGCGCACCAGGCCACCACGCCGCGCTAGATAAAGCGCAAGCAAGGCGCCAACCATGGTGCCCAGGGTGTTGAGCAACCAGTCCTCGCGTGAGGCTACGCGCTGGGGCAAATAGCTTTGCAATGTTTCCAGCACCAGCGAGAGCAGCGAGCCACAAGCCACGGCCAGCCAAGCTGGGGGCACCCGGTGCCGGGTGCGCAATGCCAGCCAGGCTAGCAAAGCCCCCAGCGGCAAATAACCGGCGATATTGATGGCGACATCGAAGCCGGTCCAGTAGCGCGGCAGCGGTGCGGCCAGAAAGGACCAGGGGGCAATGCCCTGGTCACGCCAGTGGGCAAAGGGGTACAGGCTGGCATAGACCACCAGCGTGCAGTACATCCAGGTGAGGGGCCAGGCAGCGGATTTGTGCATGGCCCTATCCGTTTAAAAAGGCTTGAGCACCACCAGCAATACTGCTGCCACCAGGAATAGCACTGGAATTTCGTTAAACCAGCGGAACCAGACATGGCTGCGTAAGGCTGTCTGCACTTGTAACTGGCGCAGGATGCGGGCGCACAAGTGGTGGTAGCCCAGGGTCAGGATGACAACCACGAGTTTGGCATGCATCCAGCCATTGCCCGGTCCTAGGCCGACCCCGTAGTACAGCCACAAAGTCAGCCCCAAGCCCAGTGCCGGAACGGCAAGCACCGTACTAAAGCGCAATAGCTTGCGCGCCATAAGCAGCAAGCGGGCGCGTTCGGCCTCGGAGCCGGGTTCCACCATCGCCAGGTTCACAAAAATGCGCGGCAAATAAAACAGTCCCGCAAACCAGCTGGCGACGAAAACAATGTGGAAGGCTTTGACCCAGAGCATATTCAAAGTGTAGCGGCAGCACCACCGGGCGCGGAGTCCGACCTGCGGGCAAAAAAAACCCCAGCACATGGCCGGGGTGATAAGCCTATTTGCTGTCACACATCAAGGCCCCGCTCAGGGAGGAAAAGCGGGGGGAACCGAAGCTCCCGGGTAAAAGTATACATTTCTGGAAAAAAAAGTCACGAAATTTTTGTTTTGATCAATAAATTTGTTTTATGTGTTGTAAATCGCACATCGGCTTCGCGAACGCCAACACGAGCCGGAGACTTTGGCTTGGGCAATGGTTTATTCCCGCCGGGATACGAAATAAGGCACAATTTTCCCCATGATGACCCCCGCACCTTTCCCCCTTGGCCGTCCCCGACGCCTGCGTCGCGACAGCTTCACCCGCAACCTGGTTCGCGAAAACGCGCTTACGGCGCATGACCTGATTTATCCGGTTTTTGTGGTCGAGGGGCAGCGCCAGCGCGTGGCCGTGCCCTCCATGCCCGGGGTGGAGCGCCTCAGCCTGGACTTGCTACTTCCGGTGGCCCAGGCCTGCGCGGAGCTGGAAATCCCGGTGATGGCTTTGTTCCCGGTGATCGACCCGTCGCTCAAAACCTATGACGGCGCCGAGGCACTCAACCCCGATGGTCTGGTGCCGCGCGTCGTGCGCGCCCTGAAAAAAGAATTCCCGCAGCTAGGCATCATGACGGATGTCGCGCTGGACCCCTTTACCAGCCACGGCCAAGATGGCCTGCCCGACACCCGGCCCGAGACCGAGGGCTACATCCTGAATGACGAAACTACGGCGGTGCTGGTGCAGCAAGCGCTTACCCAGGCGCGCGCCGGAGTGGACATTGTGGCGCCCAGCGACATGATGGACGGGCGCATAGGCGCCATCCGCCAGGCGCTGGAAGCGGAAAAACTGGTGCACACCCGCATCATGGCCTACAGCGCTAAGTACGCGAGCGCGTTTTACGGCCCTTTCCGCGACGCCGTAGGCTCGGCCGCCAACCTGGGCAAAGGCAATAAAAAGGTGTACCAAATGGACCCGGGCAATAGCGACGAGGCACTGCGCGAAGTGGCCATGGACATTGCCGAGGGCGCCGACATGGTGATGGTCAAGCCCGGCATGCCCTACCTGGATGTGGTGCGCCGCGTCAAAGATGAATTCCAGGTTCCGACCTTTGCCTACCAAGTGTCCGGTGAATACGCCATGCTGATGGCCGCCGCGCAAAACGGCTGGCTGGACCGCGAGGCCGTGATGCTCGAGAGCCTGCTGGCATTCAAACGCGCAGGCGCAGATGGCGTGCTCACCTACTTTGCCCTGGATGCCGCGCGCGCCTTGCGCAAGGCGTGACCCAAGCCCATGCGGCGCTGTCCATGAACGCCCCGGTCCTGCTGGTCACCGGCGGCTCGCGCGGCATTGGCGCGGCCACAGCGCTGGCCGCAGCGCGAGCGGGCTATGCGGTCGCGGTCAATTACCAATCGAACTCGCTGGCTGCCGATGAGGTGGTGCGCAGCATCCGCGACAGCGGCGGCCAGGCCATGGCCTTGCAAGCCGATGTCAGCCGCGAAGAAGAGGTCTTGGCCATGTTTGCGCGCATGGACGCCAAGTGGGGGCCCTTGGCGGCCTTGGTGAACAACGCTGGCGTGGTCGATGTCAGCAGCCGTGTCGATGGTATGGGCGTAGCGCGCTTAACGCGCATGCTCAACACCCACGTACTGGGCAGCTTTGTATGTGCCCGCGAAGCGGTATTGCGCATGAGCACACGCCATGGTGGCAGCGGCGGCGGCATCGTCAACCTGTCCAGCGCTGCTTCCAAGCTCGGCAGCCCTGGCCAGTACGTGGACTATGCGGCCTGCAAGGGGGCGATTGACAGCTTCACGATCGGACTGGCCAAAGAAGTGGCTGCCGAGGGTATCCGCGTCAACGCAGTGCGCCCGGGCATCATTGAAACCGACATCCACGCCAGCGGCGGCGAGCCCGACCGGGCGCAGCGCCTGGCCCCGCAAGTGCCCATGCAGCGTCCGGGCAGTGCGCAGGAAGTGGCCCATGCGATTGTGTGGCTGCTGAGCCCGCAGGCCAGTTACTGCACCGGCGCGCTGCTGGACGTGGGCGGCGGGCGCTGAGCGCACACTTGTATGCTTGGGGCGTCGCAGCCCTTGCCCCGATCCCAGTGACCGAACCTAATTCGCAGAAAGTATTTGTATGGATACCAGCGCCCTGACCAGCCCCGATTTATCTGTTGAACTGCGCGGCCCGGTGCTATGGCTGACCATCACCCGCGAAGCGCGCCGCAATGCCATGAGCCATAGCGTGTTGTCCGGTATGGCAGCGGCAATTGGCGCTGCGCAAAGCGATCGCAGCGTGCGCGCCATTGTCATCACTGGCGCCGGCGAGAAAGCTTTTTGCGCCGGTGCTGATCTGCAAAACGCGCAGGCTTTTACTACTGATTACTCCGAACCGCTAGGCCATTTGGCCCAATTACTCCGTGTCGCCAAAGCCAGCTATGTACCGCTAGTCGCGCGGGTCAACGGCGCATGCATGGCCGGGGGCATGGGCCTTTTGTCCATGTGCGATATGGCGGTGGCCGCAGAGCATGCGGTATTTGGTTTGCCTGAGGTCAAAGTGGGCGTGTTTCCGGCCCAAGTACTAAGCGTCTTGCAGCACCTGGTTCCGCGGCGCACGCTGGTGGAAATGTGCATTACCGGCGAACCCATTAGCAGCCTGCAGGCCCTGGAGTTTGGTCTGGTCAATTACCTAGACCGCGATGTGGATGCCAAGCTGCAGTGGCTGCTGGAACGCCTGCTGGACAAGTCGCCCGCTGCGGTGCGGCGCGGGCTATACATGCTCAAGAAAATGGAGACCATGGCATTTGAAGAATCCATGGCTTTTACCGAGAGCCAAATTGCGCTCTTTACCCTCACAGAAGACGCGCGCGAAGGCCAGCTAGCCTTTCAGGAAAAGCGCAAACCCCAATGGAGTGGAAAGTAAGTCCCTACCGGCTGGCGGAACCCACTTGCACCCACAGCGCATGAACGACACTACCTTTGACTACATCATCATCGGCGCAGGTACCGCCGGCTGCCTACTGGCTAACCGCCTGAGTGCCGACGCTTCCAAGCGTGTGCTGCTGATTGAGGCCGGACGGCGCGACGATTACCACTGGATCCATATCCCGGTGGGCTATTTGTATTGCATCAGCAACCCGCGTACCGATTGGCTATTCAAAACCGAGGCCGAAGCCGGGCTCAACGGCCGCAGCCTGATTTACCCGCGTGGCAAAACCTTGGGCGGTTGCAGCAGCATCAACGGCATGATTTATATGCGCGGCCAAGCCCGCGATTACGCGCGCTGGGCGGATGTGACCGGCGAGCCGCAATGGAGCTGGGACAACAGCCTGCCTTACTTCCAACTGCACGAGGACCATTACAAAGGCGCCGACGCTTTGCATGGCGCACGCGGCACCGCACCGGCACTGATGCAGGACGGCGATACACCCTACCGCGCATTGTTGCGCCACCATAACGCGGGTGGTGAGTGGCGCGTAGATAAACAACGTTTGCGCTGGGAAGTGCTGGAAGCCTTTGCCAAGGCGGCGGTGCAAGCGGGCATCCCGGCCACCGAGGATTTCAACCGGGGTGACAACGAAGGCGTGGGCTTTTTTGAAGTCAACCAAAAAAACGGCTGGCGCTGGAACACGGCCAAAGCCTTTTTGCGGCCCACCTGCTATGCGCGGCCCAATTTTGAGCTCTGGACGGGCGCGCAGGCGAGCGAATTGGTGCTAGAAAAACACCCGGGCACCGCCAAGCCTTTGCGCTGCACCGGCGTCAAAGTGTGGAACGGCCATGAAATGGTGACCGCCCATGCACGGCGAGAGGTAATTTTGAGCGCCGGTTCGGTGGCATCGCCGCAGTTGCTGCAACTCTCGGGCATAGGGCCGTCTGCGCTGTTGCAATCCAAAGGCATCGCGTTGCGCCTGGACCTCCCTGGAGTAGGCGCTAATTTGCAAGATCACTTGCAAATCCGCACGGTTTTCAAAGTGAAAAATACGCCCACCCTCAACACGATGGCCTCCAGCCTTTGGGGCAAGGCGCGTATCGGTCTGGAATATGTTTTCAAACGCAGTGGGCCCATGAGCATGGCGCCCAGCCAGTTGGGCGCTTTTACCCGCAGCGATCCGCAGCAGCCTTACCCGAACATCCAATACCACGTGCAACCGCTGAGCCTGGACGCTTTCGGCTCGCCGCTGCACACCTTCAACGCGATGACAGCCAGTGTCTGCAACCTCAACCCCACCAGCCGGGGCACGGTGAACATTCGCACCCCGGACTTCCGCGACGCACCGGCGATTGCGCCCAATTACCTGAGCACGGATACCGACCGCAAAGTAGCCGCCGATTCTTTGCGGGTGACGCGCCGCATCATGGCCCAGAGCGCGATGCAGCCATTCGCGCCCGAAGAGTTCAAGCCCGGCGTGCAATACCAAAGTGACGAAGAGTTAGCCAAGCTGGCCGGTGACATTGCCAGCACGATTTTTCACCCCGTTGGCACCACCAAGATGGGCCGGGCTGACGACCCGCTGGCCGTGGTCGACCCCCGTCTGAAAGTGCGCGGCGTCGCCGGGCTACGGGTGGTAGATGCCGGCGTCATGCCCTTTGTTACCAGCGGCAATACCAACTCACCTACGCTGATGATTGCTGAGAAAGCTGCCCAGTGGATTGCCGAGGACGCGCAAGGCTAAGGGGAAACACGCAAGGGTAAGTCCTGATGTTTATCCAGCATAGCGGCGCTACAGTGCGCGGGTGCCTCGAGAGAGACCACACTTCGAAAAGCGAAGGGCAGCCCACCAGGCCGCGAGCGATTCCGAGGAGACCATAAGACCCTGGCAAAGCCAAGGTCGACACACCTCCCCAAGAGGCAAAAAGCACCAACTGCGTTGGTGCTTTTTTTTTGGCCGCTGTGTGGCACTGGCGAGTTCTTTAGAAACGCGCGCGCCGCCTACACTTGGTGGGGCTTGGCCTCCTGTGTTTCTGGTGCTGGGCTTCGCGCTCCTGCGACGTTTTTTTACTGTACCCCGCTCCCCCATGGAATTGCTGCTTGTTTGCGCTGCTTCGCTCTTAGCCGGTTTTGTCGATTCGATCGTCGGGGGCGGCGGTTTGATTTTGATCCCCTCTTTGTTTGCGTTATTCCCTTCCACAGCGCCGGCCACACTTTTTGGCACCAACAAAGGCGCGTCCATTTGGGGCACAGGTTTGGCCACCGTGCAATACAGCCGCCGTGTCACCATGGTCTGGCGGGCGCTGCTACCCGCTGCTGCTGCTGCCTTGTTAGCCGCATTTGCCGGTGCTTGGTTGGTGACCGTGGTCTCGCCAGCCCTGTTACGCAAAGTCTTGCCGGGCCTCTTGGTTTTGCTGCTGGCTTACACGCTGACAAAGAAAGATTTAGGGCGCGCACACGCACCGCGCTTTGAAGGCCGCCGCGAGATGTTGGTGCTTGCAGCTATTGGGGCTTTGGTGGGTTTTTACGATGGTTTTTTTGGGCCCGGTACC
>CANKNK010000048.1 GCA_947483455.1 Comamonadaceae bacterium
AACCACCCTGGCTTTAGAGCACCAAGGCAAATTGGGTGAGAAATTTGTAGAGAACACCCGCTTTGCCCACGGCGGCGTGGTGTTTGTCGGCATTAACCAGCCTGGTAGCAACAACAACCTGATCATGAGCGAGAAGGAGTGCAAAAACAAAAGCGCCCGTGATAACGCGCAATGCGATGCTTCTAACGCCGAGTATTTGGAGCGCGATAGCGCCAATGTGGCTTGGATGCAAGCGTCCTTTGCCGCCGCCAAAGCGCAAAACGCAGTTGGCATCGTGGTGGTGACGCAAGGCGATCCTGGTTTTGATTGGCCCGAAACCGAAGAGGTGGACGAGAGCAAAGACCCAGGCTTTAGTGGTTTCCGCCACTTCATGTCCAAGCTGGTTGAGCAAACTGAGCAATACGCCGGCCAAGTACTGTTTGTTCATGGCGATACCCACTTCTTCAAACTAGACAAACCCCTGTACAGCCCCACCAAGCTGCTGCCTAACTTCACCCGCTTGCAGACCTTTGGCAGCCCCAGCCTGCATTGGGTCCGCGTGGTAGTGGATCCGGCCAGCGCGAACGTGTTTAGCGTACATCCGGTTATCGTCAAATAAGCCCCGAGGCTAAGCCGCGGTGGCCGATGGTCACCGCCGCGGCCGGGTCGGCCGCTGTCAAAACGTCGGAGCCCTTTTTTGTCACAATTTTGTAACCTGATTGCCGCAAACTGCTCGGCAACAGGGGGCGACCTTCTCACTGGTGCATACTGCGAAGTCGTCCGGTGGCGCGAAAATGCACACTGCTTCGGTTACCGCCATGCCGATGCGCAGGCCCCGACTGTCAGATACCATCGATTCCTAGGAGAACGTCCCGTTGGAATACACGAGTAAAGCATTTCATGACGCCGCGCACCGTGATCTGCTCGACCGCGACCACAGCTTGGTAGCTTTCAATGAGCGGGTCTTGAGCTGGGCTGCGCGAGAGGACGTTCCGGTGCTGGAGCGTCTGCGTTATTTATGCATTGTCTCGTCCAATTTGGATGAGTTTTTTGAAGTTCGCTCCGAACCGCACCTTACCGCTAAACGCAGCGGTGACAAGCAGGGCAGTTACACCGAGAAGTCCTTTGATCGTTTATCAGAGTCCTTGCATGCCTTGGTGGAGCGGCAGTACGGTCTGTACAACGATGCCATCCTGCCAGCGCTGGCGCATTGCGGAATAAAAATTCTGTCCCACGGCGAACGCAATGCCGAGCAGCGTTTGTGGGTCAAACAATATTTCGAGCGTGAGGTACGCCCGCTTTTAATTCCCGTCGGCTTGGACCCGGCCCACCCTTTCCCGCAAGTGGCCAATAAGGCCTTGAACTTTATTGTGCGACTAGGCGGTAATGATGCCTTTGGGCGCAGCAATGAAATTGCCATCGTCAAGGTGCCGCGCGTGTTGCCGCGCATCATCCGGCTGCCCGACAGGGTTTCAGGCACCAAGGTGGTGTTTGTGGCGCTGACCAGCGTAATTCGGGCACACCTATCCGAGTTGTTCGCGGGTCGCACCGTGGACCAGTTCTCCCAATTTCGCGTGACACGCCATTCGGACTTGGCGGTGGACGAAGACGATGTGCAAAACTTGCGCATGGCCTTGCGCCAGGGCTTGGTACATCGCCATTACGGAGAGGCTGTGCGCCTAGAAGTCTCCTCCGGTTGTTCGGAACATTTGTCACATTTCTTGCTCAAGGAGTTTGATCTTCCGGCCATGGCTTTGTACCGGGTTCCCGGACCGGTGAATTTGGTTCGACTCACGCAAATCATCGACTTGCTAGATCGCCCCGATTTGTGTTTTCCCGTCTATAAGGCAGCGCCGCCGGTGCAGTTGGACTTGGGTGGAAATGTATTTGAGCAACTCAAACGCGGCGATGTGATTTTTCACCAACCCTTCGAAAGCTTTGAAGGTGTTTTATTGTTTTTACGCGCTGCCGTGAATGACCCGAACGTGCTGGCAATCAAGCAAACCATATACCGGGCGGGTGCGGATTCCACCATCATGGATTTGCTGCGCGAGGCGGTGCGCAAAGGCAAAGAAGTGACGGTAGTGGTAGAGCTCAAGGCGCGTTTTGATGAGGAGGCCAATATCAATTGGGCCGAAATGCTGGAGTCTATAGGCGCACAGGTGGTGTACGGTGTGGTGGGTCTGAAAACCCATGCCAAGATGCTCTTGGTCACGCGGCGCGAAGGCAAGTCCCTCAAGCGCTACGGGCATTTGTCTACGGGCAATTACAACCCGCGCACCGCGCGCCTGTATACCGACATCAGCCATATCAGCGCAGATAACGATTTGACGCGCGATATGGAAAACGTGTTCGTGCATTTGGCCAGCCAGAGCCGGCTGCCGCGTTTGAAAAAAATGTGGATGGCGCCGTTTCAGTTGCATGAAAACTTGATCGCCAAAATCGACGCATTAGGCCAAGCCGCAGCCAAAGGTGCATCGACCCGCATCGTGGCGAAAATGAATTCCCTTACCGACATCGACTTGATTTATGCGCTCATTCGGGCAGGCCAAAACGGCGTGTCAATCGATGTGATTGTTCGTGGCGCCTGTATGTTGCCCGCCCAGGTAAAAGGGTTGACCGATAACATCCGGGTGCGCTCGATCATCGGACGATTTTTAGAGCATTCGCGCCTTTATTATTTCCGCCAAGGGGTGGACGATGAGTTGTATTTGTCCAGCGCCGATTGGATGAATCGCAATATGGTTCGCCGCATAGAGCTGGCCTGGCCAGTGACCGATGGTGTGCAACGGCAACGACTCATTGACGAATGCCTATTAGCGTATTTGCACGACAGCCAGGATGCTTGGGATATGCAGCCCGATGGAAGCTACCAATCAGCGCGCGGCGCTGGGGTGCGCCAAGGCCATTCGGCGCAGGCGGCACTGATGGCACGCTATGGTTTGCACAACGGGAAGGCGGGCGTTGCATGAGCACCATGGACTTGGTGTTTTGGCGACATGCCGAAGCGATCGACCTGGAACTGGTCGGCGACGACATGCTGAGAACTTTAAGTCCGCGCGGCGAAAAGCAAGCGCAGCGTATGGCGGCCTGGCTGGATCGCCAATTACCGGCGGGCACCAAGGTTTATTGCAGTCCCGCGCTGCGCGCTGAGCAAACGGCCAAGGCCTTGGATCGCAAATACAAAGTCAACGCTGCACTGGCCCCGCTGGCCGGCGTGGAAGATCTTTTACAACTGGTGCAATGGCCGCACGCCAGCTCCTGCATTTTGGTAATCGGCCATCAACCCACTATTGGCCAAACCATCGCCCATTTGTTGGCTATGCCGGGCCAAACCTGCGTGGTAAAAAAGGGTGCAGTGTGGTGGTTGCGGTACAGAGAGCGCCACGGTGAAGAAGAAACCACCGTGCTCAGTGTGCAGTCGCCAGACTTGCTGTGATCCCTGGGCGGCTGGGTCTGGCGGTCTAGGTGTCCAAGAACTCCATCGGCCAGCCGGTCTTTTGCCAAGCCAGGGCTTCTTCGCGCAGCAAGTAGGCGGACTGGGGAAATTCCACTGCCCAGCCCGGATCGCAACGTACTTTTACTATGCCCTTGCTATACGAGACGCGAACGCAGTCCGGGCGCGGGTCACGCCGGGCATGGCACAAAATCACGGCAATGCGCAGTGCCATTAACTGGGCGCGCAAGTCGTCCAAGGCCAAGTCCGCTTCGATTTTGCGCAATTTGCCGCGGTGGCCCAGCACCAAGAGGCTGAGGCGCTGTAGCTCGTCCAGGGAAAAACCCATGGCGTCAGCGTTTTGCAAAATATAGGCGCCGTGCTTGTGGTAGTCGCTGTGTGAAATATGGCTGCCAATCTCATGCAATTCAGCCGCCCAGCGCAGCTTGCGCACGCTACGGTTGGACTCGTCGGTGGGGTCTGGCGCTTGCTCGCCCACAATTTGCGCGAGTAAGCGCGTAGCCCATTTGCCGACGCGGTTGCCATGCGCGCGATCCACATTGAATTTATTGGCCAGGCGCTCGACCGTTTGGTGGCGTAAGTCGCTGGTACTCTCGCGCGAACCCTGCATCTGGCACAAAAGGCCATGGCGCAACCCGCCAGAAGTGGGGCTGAGGCTTTCAATGCCCAGCAAGTTAAACAGGGCACGTGTGACGGCCAAACCGCCGGCGATGATGACTTTGCGGTCATCGCGCAGTCCCGGTATCTTGCTGCCCTCGGCCTGTCCGGTTTCGATCAGCACTTCCTTGAGCCAGTCCAAGCCCTCCATCGTCACCAATCCATCGGCCCAGCCACCCGCTGCCAGGGCCTCACTGACTGCGCTAACAGTGCCTGCGGAGCCATAGGCGATATCCCAGTTGCCAGGATGGTAGGCCTGCAAAGCACCATCTAATACGGCCTTGGCCGCGATTTCAGCGGTTTCAAATGCTTTGCGCCGCCAAATTCCATCCGGAAAATAGCGGGTGGACCAGGCAATACTGCCGACGCGAAAGGACTCCATCACCCGAGGCTGCTGGTTCTGCCCCAGGATGAGCTCGGTGGATCGCCCGCCAATATCGACGACCAGGCGCCGTTCGTCCGATGGCGGCAGGAGGTGCGAGACGCCTTTGTAAATAAGGCGGGCCTCTTCCCGGCCTGAGATGACGTCGATCGGGAAACCCAACACCTTGACCGCACGGCTGAGAAAAACGTCACGGTTACGGGCTTCGCGCAGCGTTTGGGTTGCAACCGCCCGCACTTGCGAGGCCTTGAAGCCTGCCAGGCGCTCACCAAAACGGGCTAAACAATCCCAGCCACTTTGCATGGCCTGCGCCGTCAGGTTGCGCTCGCCGTCCATGCCCGCTCCTTGGCGCACGGCTTCCTTGAGATACTCGGTACGTTCAAATGCGCCGTGTGAAACGACACCAATTTCGAGGCGAAAACTGTTCGAGCCCAGGTCGATGGCGGCCAGGCGGGTGGGAGATGGCATGAAACGAAGCTTGAAAGGGCGAAACCGGCAGAGGATAGCATCCCAGGGAATGGACAGGGTCGCTTTGCCATCCCCGGGGAATGCACCGCCGCCATGCGCTCAGGCTTTCCCCAGTGCGCTTGCGAACCGCGGCTGCTTTTGGAAATTGGGTGGCTTTTGCAGCCACCCGCCAAGCAAGTCCTTATTTTTTGGGTGGCGTCATCACCGTGTCAATGATGTGAATGACACCATTGCTAGCCATCACATCGCCTTTGACGGCCAACGCATTCTCTACGGTCACAAAATCGCCGGCTTTAGAAAGCGCTAGGGGGTCACCATTGACCGCTTTGACGGTGCTGTTTTTTACGTCCTTAACCGTCAACGCGCCAGGTACCGCGTGGTAAGTCAGCAAGTCTTTGAGCTTTTGCGGATGCTTGCTCAAATCCTCCAAAGTACCTGCTTTCAAGGCTTTGAATGCTGCGTCGTTGGGCGCAAACAGGGTGATCGGCCCTGGGCCTTGCAGAGTTTCGGTCAGGCCTGCAGTTTTGACCAAGGTATTCAGAGTGCTCAATTCGGGCGTGTTTGCAATCGTGTCAGCCAGACTGACTGGCTTTTGAAGGCTTGCGCAGGCGCTAACCAAGGCGATAGCTGTCAATGCGAGGGAAAGGCGGCGTGTCAGGCGCAGAGCGGTTTGGTATTGCATAGTCAATCTCCGGTTAGAAAAGCCTAAGGATAAGAATATAAAATGACAAATGTGTGACAACCGGTCTATCGACATCTGCATCCAATCGGTGGCCCCAGTGTGAATATTCTCGAAAATTGTCATGTTTTTGTCACAATCAGTGCGTAGAGTGCCTACTATCCCAATCCACTGAAAAGGTGTTCCATGCAGATCGTTTTCTCCCGCTCCTTACTTACGCTGGCTTGCGCTTGCGCTTTTGCCGTCACGGGCGTTCATGCCCAGGAAATTACCGGGGCCGGCGCGACATTCCCAGCGCCTTTGTACTCCAAGTGGGCTTCTGAGTACAACAAGCTGACTGGCGTCAAGGTCAATTACCAGTCCATCGGCTCGGGCGGCGGCATCAAGCAAATCGACTCCAAGACGGTTGATTTCGGTGCCTCGGATATGCCCCAGACCGACGATGTCCTCAAATCCAAAGGGCAGGTTCAGTTTCCCACCGTCATTGGAGGCGTGGTTCCTATTTTGAACGTTACCGGTATTGCACCGGGACAACTGAAGATGACCGGCCAGTTGCTGGGTGACATCTACTTGGGCAAGGTAAGCCGCTGGAATGACCCTGCGATCAAGGCCATTAACCCGGGTGTGAATTTGCCTGATACCGCGATTGCCCAGGTACGTCGCGCGGACGGCTCGGGTACCACCTTTGTGTTTACCAACTACCTGAGCAAGGTAAGCCCCGATTGGAAAGCCAAAGTGGGCGAGGGCACTGCTGTGAACTGGCCCGTAGGCGCCGGTGGTAAGGGTAATGAGGGTGTGGCCGCCTTTGTGGCACGCCTGCCCAACTCCATCGGTTACGTGGAGTATTCCTATGTCAAGCAAAACAAATTGACCTACGCTTTGGTGCAAAACGCGGCAGGTAATTTCGTCAAACCGGAAGATGACACCTTCAAAGCTGCAGCAGCAGGTGCCGATTGGGCAAAGTCCTTCTACCAAATTTTGACCAACCAGCCCGGTAAAGACGCTTGGCCTATCACCAGCGCCACCTTTATTCTGATGCACGCCAAGCAAGACAAGCCAGCTAACGGTACGGAAACCCTGAAGTTCTTCAACTGGGCCTATGCCAACGGTGAAAAATCAGCGGCCGATCTTGATTACGTTCCCATGCCAGCAGCGGCAGTGGCAGCGATTCAAAAGTCTTGGGGCGAGATCAAAGACGCTTCCGGAAAAGCGATTCCCTTCAAGTAAGCGGACCTGACGCGATGCCATTCCGGTTGGTGCACAAAGATGGTCATGCTGTCATTGTTGCCCAGCCGGATTTATACCTTTTATAGCTAGGCGATTCATGAATCCAATATTGGCTCCTAAGCGAGCACGCAGCGGCCCGCTGCTGGACCAGATCTTCGGTGTTCTGGCCAAATCAGCTGCTTTGCTAACTTTGGCCCTGTTGGCAGCCATATTGTTGTCCCTGACCATCAGTGCGTGGCCCGCGATCCACAAATATGGATTGTCTTTTCTCGGGCGCACTGTTTGGGATCCGGTACAGGAAGACTTTGGCGGGCTGGTGATGATTTATGGAACCATTGCCACCTCGCTGATCGCGTTATTGATTGCAGTGCCGGTGAGTTTCGGCATTGCGCTGTTTCTCACCGAGTTGTCGCCTGCATGGTTAAAAAGGCCATTGGGTACTGCTGTTGAACTCTTAGCGGCGGTTCCTTCTATTGTGTATGGCATGTGGGGATTACTGGTTTTCGGGCCGGTGCTCGCGACCTATGTTCAGATTCCTTTGCAGAGTGCGTTTGCAGGGGTGCCTTTCTTAGGCGCATTTGTTTCCGGACCGCCCGTGGGTATTGGTATTTTGTCGGCGGGAATTATCTTGGCCATCATGGTCATTCCCTTTATATCCGCGGTGATGCGTGATGTGTTTGAAGTCACCCCACCCATGCTCAAAGAGTCGGCCTACGGACTAGGCGCCACCACCTGGGAAGTGGTGTCGCGGGTGGTGTTGCCCTATACCAAAACTGGGGTGATCGGCGGCATCATGCTGGGGCTAGGACGCGCCATTGGTGAAACCATGGCGGTGACGTTTGTGATTGGTAATTTCAACCAACTCGATTCGCTCAGCCTGTTTCAAGCCGCTAACAGCATCACGTCGGCCCTGGCTAACGAGTTCGCTGAGGCGGGTGAAGGCCTGCACCAAGCGGCATTGATGTACCTTGGCCTTGTTTTGTTTTTCATCACCTTTGTGATTTTGTCGCTGTCCAAGGTATTGCTGGCGCAGTTGCGCAAAGGCGAGGGCACCAAAACATGAGCGCTACTACTTTAATGGCGACACGGCAGGCGCGCTTTGCGAGCCGTAAGCGGGTCAATTTGGTGGCGATCGCCTTGGCGATGGCAGCCATGGCTTTCGGCCTGTTCTGGTTATTTTGGATTCTTTTTGAGACTGTGCGGCTGGGTATAGATGGCCTGACCTTTGCAACACTGACCCAAATGACGCCACCACCCAATGAAGACGGCGGCCTCGCCAATGCCATTTACGGCTCTTTCCTGATGGTGACCTTGGCAACCCTGGTGGGTGCGCCCATCGGCATCATGGCCGGCATCTACCTAGCCGAGTTTGACTCTAAAGGTTGGCTTGCTGAGACGACCCGTTTTGTCAACGATATTTTGCTTT
Source organism: Comamonadaceae bacterium (assembly GCA_947483455.1). Taxonomy (GTDB): domain Bacteria; phylum Pseudomonadota; class Gammaproteobacteria; order Burkholderiales; family Burkholderiaceae_C; genus Allorhodoferax. The sequence goes on from CANKNK010000048.1 coordinate 8,276, forward strand.
CCGCGCCATCGATCGTCATCGGTCTGTTTGTCTATTCGGTGGTCGTATCGCGTTTCAAATCGTTCTCAGGCTATGCCGGCGTGGTCGCATTGGCACTGATCGTGATACCCGTAGTCATACGTACCACTGAAGATATGTTGCGCTTGGTACCTGCTGGATTGCGCGAAGCCGCGTATGCATTGGGTGCGCCCAAGTGGAAAGTAATTGCCAGTATCACCATGAAAGCCGCCCGCGCTGGCGTCCTTACCGGTATTTTGCTGGCCGTGGCGCGTATTGCGGGTGAAACCGCCCCCTTGTTGTTCACCGCATTGAGCAATCAATTTTGGACTTCGAGTTTGAGCGAGCCTATGGCTAGTCTGCCGGTGACTATTTTTAAATTTGCGATGAGTCCGTATGAAAACTGGCAGAAACTCGCTTGGGCGGGCGTGTTTCTCATTACGCTTGCAGTACTTGGGCTCAATATCGTGGCGCGCGTGTTGACGCGTCAAAAATCCTGAACGTTTCGGACACCTCTATCATGCTTAAACCAGACACTGGCATCGCCCGTACCAAGATTTCTATCAAGGACCTGAATTTTTACTACGGAAAATTCAAGGCCTTGAAAGACATTAATTTGGAAATTCCGGAGGGCAGGGTAACGGCTTTCATCGGCCCTTCGGGTTGCGGGAAATCGACGCTTTTGCGGGTGCTCAATCGTATGTTTGAGCTTTACCCTGAGCAACGCGCTGAGGGGAAAATACTGCTTGATGGTGAGGACTTGCTCAACAGCAAAGAAGACGTTGCCCTGCTGCGCGCCAAAGTGGGTATGGTGTTTCAAAAGCCAACGCCGTTTCCGATGTCGATTTTTGACAATGTCGCCTTTGGCGTGAAGTTGTTTGAAAACCTCAATGCGAGCGACATGGAAGAGCGGGTGGAGTGGGCTTTGAAGAAGTCTGCATTGTGGACCGAGGTCAAAGATAAATTGCACCAAAGCGGCTCCAGCCTCTCAGGCGGGCAACAGCAGCGCCTGTGTATTGCGCGTGGTATTGCCATCAAACCCGAAGTGCTCTTGCTCGATGAGCCCTGCTCTGCGCTAGACCCTATATCCACGGCCAAGGTAGAGGAGCTGATTGTGGAACTGAAGGCCGATTACACCGTGGTGATCGTTACCCACAATATGCAA
>CANKNK010000049.1 GCA_947483455.1 Comamonadaceae bacterium
ATTGCAGCTAACAAAGGCTTTGCCCGCTTTGTTGCGCGAAATCATGTTGTCCACGCTTGCCATAAAGCCATAGCCTGCGCTGCTGGAGATCAACAATTGCGCCGTCGCCGGACCCGCAAAGTAATGCTGGATTTGCGTACCCGCTTCCAACTCGATCAGGCTAGTGAGCGGCTGCCCATCGCCGCGCCCGCCGGGCAATAAGGCCACTGCCACGGAATACACCCGGCCATTGGAGCCAAAGGCCAGCAAGGTATCGACACTACGGCATTCAAAGGTGGCATACAAGGCATCGCCGGCCTTGAAGGCAAAGCCCGCCGCCTCGTGGCCGTGACCGCCGCGTGCGCGTACCCAGCCTTTGTCGCTGACCACCACCGTCACCGGCTCATCAACGATTTTGATTTCTGCTACCGCTTTTTTCTCGGCCTGTATCAAGGTGCGTCGTGCATCGGCAAAGGTTTTGGCGTCGGACTCGATTTCCTTGACCATTAAGCGGCGTAGGCTGGCCGGGTTATCCAAAATATCTTCCAGCTTTTTCTGCTCGTCGCGCAGTTCCGCAAGCTCCTGCTCGATCTTGATCGCCTCCAGGCGCGCCAGTTGGCGCAGGCGAATTTCCAGAATGTCTTCGGCCTGGCGCTCGGACAAACGAAAACGTTCCATCAAAGCACTGCGCGGCTCGTCCGACTGGCGGATGATGGCAATCACTTCGTCGATATTGAGCAGCACCAATTGCCGCCCCTCCAAGATGTGGATGCGGTCCAGCACCTTGCCCAGGCGGTGGCGGGAACGCCGCTCTACGGTGGTTTGGCGAAACGCAATCCACTCGGTCAGCATCTGGCGGAAGGACTTTTGCGTTGGTCGTCCGTCCAGCCCCACCATGGTCAGGTTGATAGGGGCCGAGCTTTCCAAACTGGTGTGCGCCAGCAAGGCGGTTATCAGTTCTTGTTGCTCGATGCGGCTGGTCTTGGGCTCAAACACCAAACGCACCGCCGCTTCTTTGCCCGACTCGTCACGTACCAGGTCTAGCACCGCCAGCATGCTGGCCTTGAGCTGCAGTTGGTCTTGCGACAAGGCTTTTTTGCCGGCCTTAATTTTTGGGTTGGTGAGTTCTTCAATCTCTTCGAGCACCCGCTGGCTGCTTACGCCCGGCGGCAGTTCGGTCACCACCAATTGCCACTGGCCGCGCGCCATGTCTTCGATTTTCCAGCGCGCCCGCACTTTGAGCGAGCCACGCCCGCTGCGGTAGGCCTCGGCAATATCGGCGCTGTTGCTGATGATCTGCCCGCCGCCCGGATAGTCCGGGCCGGGCACCAGGGCCAGCAATTCTTCGTCACTGGTCTTGGGGTTCTTGATCAAGGCCACGCAGGCATCGGCCACCTCGCGCAAATTGTGGCTGGGGATTTCAGTAGCCAAGCCCACCGCGATGCCGCTGGCGCCATTGAGCAGCGCAAAAGGCAGACGCGCGGGCAACTGGCTGGGCTCTTCGGTGGAGCCGTCATAGTTGGGCACAAAATCCACCGTGCCCTGGTCGATCTCATCGAGCAACAGGCTCGTGATTTTGGCCAGCCGCGCTTCGGTATAGCGCATGGCCGCTGCGCCATCGCCATCGCGCGAACCAAAATTGCCCTGCCCGTCGATCAGCGGATAACGCTGCGAAAAGTCCTGCGCCATACGCACCAAGGCGTCGTAAGCCGCCTGGTCACCATGCGGATGAAACCGGCCGAGCACATCACCCACCACCCGCGCACTTTTGACCGGCTTGGCACCGGTGTTGTTGTTCGCGCCGCCAAAGCCCAAGCCCATGCGGGACATGGAATACAAAATGCGCCGCTGCACCGGCTTTTGCCCGTCGCACACATCGGGCAAGGCCCGCCCTTTGACTACCGACAAGGCATATTCCAGATAAGCGCGTTGCGCATAGGTGGCCAAATTGAGCTGGTCGTCGCTTTCGGGCGCGGCCTGCAGGTCGAGCGTGGTTTGATCGGTCATAGAAATTCTTGCAATGGTTTTACCGTAGTCATGTATTCATCCTGGCAACCGGTCTACAAATAAAAGTTTGGAAAAAGGCTTTGTAGTTTTTCTTAGTAATCAGTGGTCTGCGTAGGCGGTGGCTAGGGGCCTGACGATTTGTCGTACCCCACCATGAGGAAGCCCCCATGCCCCCACCTCTGCCCGATCGAGATAAGCGCCACGCAAGCAAACCTCAAATATCAATCTCCACCGAATCCCCGTGCAACTCCATCAACTCGCGCCGCGCCGCCGCCTCGCCCTTGCCCATGAGTTTGGTAATCAAAGACTCCGTCGCAGAAAAATCAATCGCCCCTAAGGCCACAGGCAACAAACGGCGCGTATCCGGATTGAGCGTGGTATCCCACAATTGCTCGGCATTCATCTCGCCCAGCCCCTTGAAGCGGCTGATACTCCAAGCACCTTCACGCACACCTTCTTTGCGCAGCTTGTCCAAAATCGCGCCCATTTCGCCCGCGTCCAAGGCATAGGCTTTAGAGGCCGGTTTTTTACCCCGCGCCGGTGCATCCACCCTGAACAAGGGAGGCCGCGCCACATACACATGACCGGCCTCAATCAGCTTGGGGAAATGCCGGAAAAACAAGGTCAGCAGCAGCACCTGGATATGCGAACCATCCACGTCCGCGTCACTCAGGATGCAAACCTTGCCATAACGCAGGCCACTTAAATCAGGGGAGTCATTTGGCCCGTGCGGGTCCACGCCTATCGCGACCGAAATATCGTGAATCTCGGTATTGGCAAACAAACGGTCGCGGTCTACTTCCCAGGTGTTGAGCACTTTACCGCGCAGGGGGAGGATGGCCTGGTTTTCTTTGTCGCGCCCCATCTTGGCGCTGCCACCGGCCGAGTCACCCTCTACCAAAAACACTTCGTTATAAGCCAGGTCGCGGCTTTCGCAATCGGTCAACTTGCCGGGCAACACGGCCACGCCCGAGCTTTTGCGCTTTTCTACTTTTTGCCCGGCGCGCTGGCGGGTTTGGGCTGCCTTAATGGCCAGTTCCGCCAGCTTTTTGCCATAGTCCACGTGCTGGTTTAACCACAGTTCCAGCGCCGGGCGCACATAGCCCGAGACCAAACGCACGGCGTCGCGCGAGTTCAGGCGCTCCTTGATCTGCCCCTGGAACTGTGGGTCCAGGACCTTGGCCGACAACACATAACTGGCGCGTGCAAATACATCTTCCGGCATGAGCTTGACGCCTTTGGGCAGCAAGGCGTGCATCTCGATAAAGCTTTTGACCGCGTTGAACAAACCGTCGCGCAAGCCACTTTCATGCGTGCCACCGGCGCTGGTGGGGATCAGGTTGACATAGCTCTCACGCACCGGATGGCCGTCTTCGGTAAAGGCCACACACCAGGCCGCGCCCTCGCCTTCGGCAAAACTATCGCTGTTACCGTCGGCAAAACCTTCGCCTTCGAACAGCGGGATCACCGGGTCGGCGTTAAGCGACTGCGTCAGGTAGTCGCGCAGCCCCCCTTTATAGAGCCAGGTCTGGGTTTCTTTGGTTTTTTCGTTGAACAGGGTGACTGTCACGCCAGGCATGAGCACCGCTTTGCTGCGCAGCAAGTGGGCCAGGTCGCCCATGGGCAAGGCCGAGGATTCGAAATATTTGCCGTCTGGCCAAACCCGCACTGAGGTGCCGGACTTGCGATCGCCCTCGGCCAGGGGCCGGATGCTGAGCTTTTGCGTGACGTCGCCGCCCTGAAATACCAGATGCGCCACCGCGCCTTCCCGGTAAGACGTGGCCTCCAGGCGTTTGGCCAGGGCGTTGGTCACGCTCACCCCCACGCCGTGCAGGCCGCCCGAAAAACTATAGGCGCCGCCTTTGCCCTTATCAAACTTGCCACCGGCGTGCAGGCGGGTGAACACCAGTTCGATCACCGGCGCTTTTTCCTCGGGGTGCATACCAAAGGGTATCCCGCGCCCGTCGTCGTCAATCGTGACCGAACCATCGGTATGCAATATGACTTTGATTTTCTTGCCATGTCCGGCCAAGGCCTCGTCGGCCGCGTTGTCCAGCACTTCCTGGATAACGTGCAGCGGGTTGTCGGTGCGGGTGTACATGCCCGGGCGCTGCTTGACGGGCTCCAGTCCTTTGAGAACGCGGATCGAGCCCTCGGAATAGGCATTGGCGGCGGACTTGGTCGAGGCTAAGGGGGTGGGGGCTTTGGCTGACATGGACGCAGATTGTAGTGCGAAAGGCCTTATTTAACTGTATATAAATCCAGTTAATCCTACAAGACGATCGTCGCCCGTGCAGCCATGCCCAAGCTGACCTTGCGCTCTGGACCGGAGCAACTGGCTATATTCGAGGGCATGCAACATACCACTGTGACTCCCGCGCCGCTGTCTACCTTTCAGGTTTTGGCCTGCGGGGCAGCGATCGTGACCCTGTCGATGGGCATACGCCACGGCTTTGGCCTTTGGCTGCAACCGATGACGCAGGCACACGACTGGACACGCCAGATTTACGCCCTTGCCATGGCGATTCAAAATTTGTCTTGGGGCTTAGCCGGTGTGTTTGTAGGTATGGTGGCGGACCGATTCGGCGCCTTCAAGGTCTTGCTTGCCGGAGGCCTGGTGTACGCGCTGGGTCTGGTGGGTATGGCCCATGCCGACACGCCGCTGCAACTGATGGTCAGCGCCGGTCTGATGCTGGGCATTGCCCAGGCCGGCACCACCTACGCCGTTGTCTATGGCGTGATCGCCCGCAACGTGCCCGCCGAGCGACGGTCCTGGGCGATGGGCGTGGCTGCGGCGGCCGGCTCTTTCGGGCAATTTTTCATGGTCCCCATTGAGGGGGGGCTGATCGACGGCCTGGGCTGGCAAAACGCTCTGCTTGGCTTGGCGGGCTTAGCCCTACTGATACTGCCACTGGCACGCGGCTTAAGGGAGCCAGGCTTTGTAGGTGACGCGCCGCCACCACGCGAACAAAGCATTTTGCAAGCGCTGGCAGAAGCCTTTCGCTACCCCAGCTTCCAACTCTTGATGGCCGGGTATTTTGTCTGTGGGTTTCAAGTCGTTTTCATTGGCGTGCACATGCCAAGCTACCTAAAAGACCAAGGCCTGACGCCGCAAGTGGCCAGTTATGCGCTGGCACTGGTGGGACTGTTCAATATTTTTGGCACCTATATGTCCGGCGCATTGGGTCAGCGCATGCCCAAGCGGCTGATTCTTTCCTTCATTTATTTCGCACGTGCTGTCGTTATCGCGATTTTCATCAGCGTGCCGCTCTCGCCCACCAGCGTTTATATCTTCAGTGCGGTGATGGGCCTGCTATGGCTGTCCACCGTGCCCGCCACCAACGCCACGATTGCGCAGATATTCGGTGTGGCGCATTTGTCGATGCTGAGCGGCTTTGTATTTTTAAGCCACCAGGTTGGTTCATTTTTGGGCGTTTGGCTAGGTGGCTATTTGTACGACAGCACCGGCAGTTATGACGTAGCCTGGTACCTCGCGATTGCACTGGGCGTATTTGCCGGCTTGGTGAACCTGCCGGTCAAAGAATCGCCCATTGCCCGCGCCCCCGTTCTGAGTCCGGCCCATTGACGATGGACGAGCAAGACGCCGTAACCGGGCGGGTGCGGGCCGTGTACCTGCGACGCTTATCGCTAAGTCTGGCTTTGGCCGCCATGCTAGGCGGCGTGTTTTATTTGTATAGCAATCCGCAACTGGTGATCATGCTCACCGATCAGTTGTGGGCTTGTTTCTAGCCCGGCCTATCCGCCGCTGATGAAAGTCTTCTCCCTATGAACACCGCAATCCCAGCCGACTTGCAAGTCGTCGTCATCACCGGCGCCTCCGATGGCATAGGCGCGGAAATGGCGCGCCAACTGGCGCAGCGCCATGGTGCCAAGCTCGGCCTGGTGTTAGCGGCGCGCTCGCAACATGGGCTGGAAAGCACAGCAAGCCACTGCCGTGGGTTGGGCGCGCATTGCCTGGTGGTGCCCACCGATGTAGCCCAAGAAAACCAATGCCGCGCGCTGATTGCGCAAGCAGTCAAGCATTTCGGGCACATCGACACGCTGGTCAATAACGCAGGGGTATCGGCGCAAGCAATATTTGCCGACGTTCAGGCCGAAGATTTGCATTGGTACCAGCAACTGATGCAGGTGAATTTGTGGGGTAGCGTGTGGTGTACCCACGAGGCGCTGCCGCACCTCAAAGCGCGCAAGGGCCGGATCGTGGCCGTATCCTCGCTGGCTGGCCTGATCGGGGTGCCGGGGCGCACGGCCTACAGCGCCACCAAATTTGCCATGACCGGTTTTTTCGAGGCACTGCGCTCGGAACTAGCGCCAAACGGTGTGAGCGTGACCACCGCCTTTCCCGGCGTGGTGCTGACGCAAATCCGCTACCACGGCCTCAACGCCAAGGGCGAGACTGCCGGCAGCAGCGGTTTACGTGAAGACCATGGCATGAGCGTCGCCCAATGCGTGCGGCTCATCATCACAGGAATGCAGGCGCGCGAGCGGGAAGTAGTCATGACCACCGCGGGCAAGTTCGGCCGTTTTATCAAATTGATAGCGCCTGGCATCGTCGAGCGCATGGCGATGAATGCGCTCAAAGACGAGGTCAAGCCCCGATGAATCCACACCATGACGGGCCGCTGGCAGAGCCCTCGCCTTGGTTGGTACGTTGGGCGCACTTGCTAGCACCACAATCCCGGGTGCTTGATGTGGCCTGCGGCAGCGGCCGGCATTTGCACTACATGCACAGCCTGGGCCACCGAGTCACGGGCGTAGACCTCGATACCAGCACAGCGCAGGCTTTAGCGCCGAACAGCGAGTGCATCCAGGCCGACCTGGAGAACCAGCCCTGGCCGCTGCATGACGAGCAAGGCCCCCGGCTATTTGACGCGGTACTGGTTTGTAATTACCTGTGGCGCCCCTTGTGGCCCACCCTGCTGGCCAGTCTGGCGCCCGGCGGCGTGCTTCTTTACGAAACCTTTGCATCCGGCCAAGAACAATGGGGTAGACCGCGCAACCCCGACTTCCTTTTGCAGCCTGGCGAGTTATTAGACCGCTGCCAGGCCTTGCACGTGGTGGCCTACGAGTGCGGATTAGAAGAGGGCCCACCACGCGTGGTACAGCGAATTGCCGCGATGCGCAGCGGGGCAAGTGGGTTTGCGGCTTCGCCTGCCCCGCTAAAATGATCCGCTCTCACCTTGCCGCGCGCGCGGCCCATTTATAGAAACGTCCCATGGCATCGAATTTTTCCCCGATCCGCGGCAGCATCGTTGCCTTGATAACACCCATGCTGGACGATGGCGCGGTGGACTATGCCGCATTGCGTCGCCTCATCGACTGGCATATCCAAGAAGGCACAGACTGCATTTGTGTCGTGGGCACGACCGGTGAGTCGCCCACCGTCACCGTGGAAGAACATTGCGAGATCATCCGCGTGTCAGTGCAGCAAGCCGCTGGCCGCGTGCCCATCATGGCCGGTTGCGGCGCCAACTCCACCAAAGAGGCCATCGAACTGGCCAAGTTCGCCAAGTCGGTCGGTGCCAATTGCCAATTGCAAGTCGTGCCTTACTACAACCGACCGACGCAAGAAGGCTTGTTCCAGCACTTTAGCGCCATCGCCCAGGCGGTGGACTTGCCCATGGTGCTCTACAACGTGCCCGGACGCACCGTCGCCGATATGGCCCACGACACGGTATTGCGTCTGGCCCAAGTGCCGGGCATCGTGGGCATCAAGGAAGCCACCGGCAATATTGAGCGGGCCCAGTGGCTGATCAAAGAAGCGCCTGAAGGTTTTGCGATTTACTCCGGCGATGACCCGACCGCTGTGGCCCTGATGCTCTGCGGTGGGCACGGCAATGTCAGTGTGACGGCGAATATCGCGCCGCGTTTGATGCACGAATTGTGCGTAGCCGCGCTGGCTGGCGATCCCCGCGCCGCGATGGACATCCAAATCCGACTGCTGCCGCTGCACAAAGGCTTGTTTGTAGAAGCCAATCCGATCCCGGTCAAATGGGCTGCCGCCCGCATGGGCTTGTGCAGCCAGGCCATCCGCTTACCGCTGACCCCGCTCAGCGAGCCCTTACGCCCGGCCTTGGAAAATTTACTCCAGACCACCGGCCTCATTTGATTCCCGCTAACAAAGGTTTATTTGTGAAATCCACCTTCTCCCTCGCGCTATTTATCGCCGCCCTCAGCCTGGGCGGATGCTCTGTCCTGGATGGCAGCAAAGTGGACTACAAGTCCGCCAGCAAGCCCAGGAAATTGGAGGTGCCCCCGGACTTGACACAGCTGAGCAAAGAAACGCGTTACGCCGTGATCAATGGCGCGGTATCGGCTGCGGAGTCCAAATCGCCTGATGCGGCCAAGGCGCCTGCCGTCATTGCACCGCTGGCCCTAAAAGACATACGGATGGAGCGCAATGGCAACCAGCGCTGGCTGGTGGTCAAGCGTAGCCCTGAGGCCTTGTGGGCCCCCTTGAAAGATTTTTGGCAGGAAAACGGCTTTCCCCTTGCCTCCGAACTATCCGATGTGGGCATTATGGAAACCGAATGGGTGGACAACAAGGCGCGTATTCCGCAGGACTTCGTGCGCAGCGCACTGTCCAAAGTATTTGATAGCCTGTACGCCAGCCCCGAGCGCCGCAAATTTCGGGCGCGCTTAGAACGCACGGCCAATGGCGAGACGGAAATTTTCATCAGCTATCGCAGCATGATGGAGGTTTATATGTCTGAGCGCTCCGACTCCACCACCTGGCAGCCAGGTCCCACAGACCCCGAAACTGAAGCCGAATACCTAGGGCTGCTGATGCGCAAGCTCAGCATGTCAACGGCGCAAGCGAGCACTAGTGCCGCGCCCGAAGCCGGTAAAGCTGCTGCCGTCATGGTCAATGCCGGTGCGGCGGATGCCTACGTGCAACTGAGCGAAGAATTCGACCGGGCCTGGCGCCGCGTTGGCCTGACCTTGGATCGTTCGGGGTTTAGCGTCGAAGACCGCGATCGCAGCAAAGGCCTGTATTTTGTGCGTTACGCCTATAAAAAGTCGGATGCTGAGGCTGGGATCATCCAAAAATTATTGAATTTCAATTGGGGTAGCGATAGCAAAGACGCCACGGCGCTGAAGTACCAGATCGAAGTCAAATCAGCCGGAGCGCAAAGCACCGTCAAAGTACTGGACAGCAAAGGCCAAGCGGACAACACGGAAGCAGGGCGCGCCATTTTGAAACTGCTGGCAAACGACCTGAAATAAGGTGCGGTGTTGGCCCGGCGACGGGCCAACTACAAACCGTAGGCGAAAAAAAACCACCTTGCGGTGGTTTTTTTTCGTCCAAGTAGAAATTACTTGGCGGCTTCCGAAGCAGGTGCAGCAGGTGCAGCAGCAGATGCGTCCGCAGCAGGTGCAGCAGCAGGAGCGGGTG
>CANKNK010000050.1 GCA_947483455.1 Comamonadaceae bacterium
ATTGCCCGAGCGCAATGGCATCAATGCCGGCTTCCTGACCATGGCGATGGCCTCGGGCATGACTTCGGCCATTACCAATCCTATGCACGCCGAAGTGGTGCGTGCCATCATGGCCGCCGACGTGATGATGGGCCATGACCCCGATTGCTTCCGTTGGATACGCAAGTTCCGCGAAGTACCTGTGATGGGTGCGGACGGCGAAATGGGCCGGGGCCGCCGTGAGACTGGCAACCGCCGCCGCCGCGAAAGCTAAGCCCTTATGGAAGTTGCAGATGCGCTAGTCGTATTCACGCCCTCCGGGCGCCGTGGTCGTTTTCCACTAGGTTCTTCACTCTTGCAAGCCGGGCGTTCGCTAGGCGTCGATATTGATTCGGTCTGCGGCGGGCGCGGCATTTGCGGCCGTTGCCAGGTCTTGGTGTCCGAGGGTGAATTCGCCAAGCATGGGCTGGTTTCCAGCGCCGACCATTTGTCGCCGGTGTCCCAAGTGGAGCAGGACTACTGCGCCACCCAGCCGCTGGCCACAGGCCGCCGTTTGTCCTGCTGCGCACAAGTGCAGGGCGATGTAGTCATCGACGTGCCTTCGAGCAGCCAGGTGCATAAACAAGTCGTGCGCAAAGAAGCCGAGGCGCATGACATCCATTTGGACCCGCTCATACGCCTGTATTTTGTCGAGGTGCAAGAGCCCGATATGCACGATCCCTCTGGGGATTTACGGCGTCTGGAAGACGCCTTGGATTTTGAATGGGGTCTGACAGAGCTGTCCTGCGACATCCTCGTGGTACAGCAATTGCAAACGGCTTTGCGCAGCGGAGGCTGGAAAGTTACCGTGGCAGTGCATGCGGGCAAGCAAATTATGGCGGTGTGGCCGGCTTTGCACGAGAAAGCCTATGGCTTGGCAGTCGATGTGGGCTCGACCACGATTGCGGCCCACTTATGTGATTTGTCCTCAGGCGAAGTAGTAGCTTCTGCTGGGGTCATGAACCCACAAATCCGCTTTGGCGAAGATTTGATGAGCCGCGTTTCCTACGTCATGATGAACCCGGGCGGGGAAGTCGAAATGACGGCTGCGGTGCGCGAAGCGCTCAACACCTTGGCGCTGGAAGTCACACAGCGCGCCGGTGCCTTGCCTGTTGATATTTTGGAAGCCACTTTTGTCGGCAACCCCATCATGCACCACCTGCTGCTGGGCATCAACCCGGTGGAACTGGGCGGCGCGCCCTTTGCGTTGGCCACTGACCGCTCCATTACGCTGTGGGCCTCCGAAATCGATTTTGCGGTACACCGCAATGCGCGTATCTATGTCCTGCCCTGTATCGCAGGCCATGTGGGTGCCGATACCGCAGGCGTGATTTTGGCTGAGCGGCCTGACTTGGATTCGCCGGTCACTTTGTTGGTTGATGTGGGTACCAATGCCGAAATTGTGCTGGGCAACAACCAACGCATGCTGGCCTGTTCCAGCCCCACCGGCCCGGCTTTTGAGGGCGCGCAAATTAGCTGCGGCCAGCGCGCCGCGCCTGGCGCTATTGAGCGCGTGCGCATTGATCCGGCCACCCTGGAGCCGCGCTACAAAGTGATTGGCTGCGATTTGTGGTCCGACGAACCGGGCTTTGCCGCTGCGGTGGCCGATAGTGGCGTCACCGGTGTCTGTGGCTCGGGCATCATCGAAGCGCTGGCCGAGATGTATTTGGCGGGCATCATCCGCCACGAAGGCACGATAGACGGCAACTTGGCCGCGCGCACGCCCCGGGTGCAGGCCGATGGCCGCACCTTTTGCTACGAATTGGCGCCCGCCACCCACGAAAAACCGGCCTTGCGCATATTGCAAAACGACGTGCGCGCCATCCAACTGGGCAAAGCTGCCTTGTATGCGGGAGTACGTCTCTTGATGGAGCGCATGGGTGTGGATAAAGTGGACCGCATCCGCTTGGCCGGTGCGTTTGGTAGCCATATCGACGTGAAATACGCCATGGTGCTGGGCATGATTCCGGACTGCGTGCTCTCCGAGGTCAGCTCGGCGGGTAACGCAGCGGGCACGGGAGCGCGTATCGCCTTGCTGGACAAGGGTTCGCGCAAAGTCATCGAAGACCTGGTGCGCCGTGTGGAGAAAATCGAAACGGCAGTAGAGCCGCGCTTCCAAGAATTTTTTGTAGAAGCGATGGCTATTCCGCATTTGAATGACCCGTTTGAGCGTTTGCAGGATGTTGTCACCCTCCCCGAGCGCTTGGCGGTAGTGACCGAGCAAAATGCCCGGAGCCGGCGCGGGGCGCGGCGAGGCTAGGTACATGTACGTTGGCATGGCGCTAGGCTAGCCCATGTGCGGCCGTCACCTGGTGGCCTAAGAAAGAAAAAACATGGCTTTGCAGGAATTTGATTACATCATTGTGGGCGCTGGTTCGGCGGGTTGCGTGCTGGCCAACCGCCTGAGCGAGGACGCCCAAGTGCGCGTGCTGCTGATCGAAGCAGGTGGCAATGACCACAGCATCTTTATCCACATGCCTTCGGCGCTGGCTTACCCCATGGCCAATCCGCGCTATAGCTGGCAATACCAGTCCGAGCCTGAGCCCTTTATGAACGGCCGACGCATCCATTGTCCGCGTGGCAAGACCCTGGGGGGTTCCTCCTCTATCAACGGTATGGTCTATGTGCGCGGCCACGCATTGGATTACGAGGGTTGGACATTACAAAATGGCATGCAGGACTGGTCGTATGCGCACTGCCTGCCGTATTTCAAAAAGGCCGAAGCGCGCAGTGTGGGCGGCGATACCTATCGGGGCGACAGCGGCCCGCTCAAGGTCAGTACCGCTGCCATGCACAACCCGCTGTACCGCGCTTTTATCGAAGCAGGTAAGCAGGCAGGCTACCCGCTTACCAAAGACATGAATGGCTACCAGCAGGAAGGGCTGGGACCCATGGACATGACCACCCATAAAGGGCGGCGCTGGAGCACCGCCATGGCCTATTTGCGCCCTGCCCTTAAACGCAATAACTTGTTGTTACAAAAGAATACCTTGGTCACCAAAGTACGGTTAGAGGGTCCGCCCGATGCCCTGCGCGCGGTGGGTGTACAAGCGGTGCAGGATGGCCAGGCGCAGGAATTGCGGGCCCGCCGTGAAGTGATTTTGTGTGGTGGCGCCATCAACTCCCCCCAGCTTTTACAACTCTCGGGCATCGGAAGCCCGGCCTTGCTGGAGCCCTTGGGAGTGCCTGTGCAATTGGGCCTGCGCGGCGTGGGCGAAAACCTCCAAGACCATATGGAAACCTATGTGCAGGTGCATTGCAAGCAGCCCGTCACCCTTTACTCGGCCATGCACCCGTTAGCCAAGCTGCGCATTGGGGTGCAGTGGGTGCTCAACCGCAGCGGTTTGGGTGCGACCAACCACATGGAATCGGGCGGCTTTATCCGCAGCGATGCCGGGGTGAAGCATCCCGATTTGCAATACCATTTTGTGCCCATGGCGATCCGCTATGACGGCAGTTCGCCGGTACAAGGCCATGGCTTTCAAGCGCATATTGGTCCTATGCGTCCCACCAGCCGGGGCTGGGTGCGTATCGCCAGTGCCGACCCTTTGCAGCCACCACGTATTTTGTTTAACTACATGAGCACCGAGCAGGACCGCAAAGAAATGCGCGCCGGGGTGCGGCTTACGCGCGAAATTTTTGGGCAGGCAGCCATGGAAGATTTCCGGGGCGAAGAAATATCGCCCGGCGCCCATGTGCAAAGCGACGATGCGATCGATGAGCATATCCGCAACAACGCCGAGACCGCCTACCACCCCTCTGGCTCCTGCCGCATGGGGACCGATGCCATGGCCGTCACCGACCCGCAGGGCCGCGTGCATGGGGTAGGCGGACTGCGCGTGGTGGATGCGTCCTTGATGCCCTTGATCGTGAGTGGCAATTTGAACGCCCCCACCATCATGATGGCCGAAAAAATCGCTGATCTGGTGCGTGGACATACACCGCTGGCGCCCACCGCGGTGCCATTTTTTGTACACCCGAATTGGGAAACGCAGCAGCGCTGAGCGTGCCTGCCAATGCTGCAGGTGGCTCGGTTAAAATCTGGGCTTCCGAGGAGCGTTGCAGTTCATCACCATGAACGAGGCTCGGAAGAAGCGGTGCCTTGCCGCTTGCTGTTAACGGCGCTCACCCACGCAGCCAGTGCGGTGAGCTCTTGATATCTCCCCCCCTGATGTTTGCGCGGTACCGCTATGAACTTTGTGGAGCGCGTCATGTCTGAAACGAACGAGAGTCCAGTGTCCGCCGTAGAAAACCGTTTTACCCAGTTGCTGTCCGAGCGGCCCTGGCTGTTGGCCGATGGCGCAACAGGAAGCAATTTATTTGATGTGGGCCTGATGTCTGGCGACGCGCCCGAGTTGTGGAACACCGAGCATCCCGATCGCATCGCCGCACTGCACCAAAGTTTTGTCGATGCCGGTGCCGATATATTGCTCACCAACAGCTTTGGCGGCACCGTTTATCGCCTGAAATTGCACAACGCCCAAAGCCGCATGGCCGAGCTCAACACCCTGGCCGCGCAAATTGCCCGCCGGGTCGCCGATGCCAGTGGCCGCATGATTGCGGTGGCCGGTAGCATGGGACCGACCGGAGAAATCATGGAGCCCATCGGCCCCTTGACTTTTGACGAGGCCAAAGCCGCATTTGCAGAGCAGGCGCTGGCGCTCAAGGCTGGCGGTGTCGATGTGTTGTGGATTGAAACCATGTCCTCGCGCGAAGAAGTGGAAGCGGCGGTGGCCGGCGCAGGCGTGGCAGGCTTGCCGCTTGTTTGCACACTCAGTTTTGACACCAATGGCCGCACCATGATGGGAATTTCACCCAGTGATTTTTCTGGCATCGAAAAAGCCTTGTCACCGCGCCTGGCCGCCTGCGGCACCAACTGCGGCGTAGGCGCATCCGAAGTAGTGGCCTGCATCCATAACCTGGCGCAGTCCATGGGGCCCGAGGCGGTCTTGGTAGCGAAGGGCAATTGTGGCGTGCCGCAATATGTAGCCGGTGCGATTTGCTACAACGGCACGCCCGAAATCATGGCTTTGTATGCGCGCATGGCGCTCGATGCAGGCGCCCGCATCATCGGTGGATGCTGTGGTACCTCGGCCAAACACCTGCGCGCGATGCGCGAAGCCTTAGAAGCGCATACGCCCGGCCCCGCGCCCACGCTGGAGGACATCAATGCGCATTTAGGCGAAGTGTCCAACGGCGCGCGCGCCCAATGGGGTGGCGAACAAAGTCGCGCCGGTGGCGCAGCCCCTGGTGCCAACCTGTCGCGTGGCCGCGGTGCGCGCGTGCGTCGCGCAGGCAGCGACGGCGCCGATAGCGCGGGCGAGGGCGCTAGCGCATGACGGCGTGCAGTGCTGCGGGCATCTGCCAGGCCAGAGGCATCCATCAGCACTTGTGCGTGCAAGTCCGATGGGCTAGCGTTTTGCTTACCAGCCACGCACTGGCTCATGCCATTGGCGCGCATAAAGATACGCGACGCGCCCAAGCAGCGCTAGTTGCTTGATGGACGCAGGCTCGTCCCTGCGAGGCATCTTGTTAGTGGCGGGCGCCACTTTTTTCTGGAGTCTGAGCGGCGTGTTTGTGCGCTGGCTACCGGACATAGACCCCTGGTCTTTCAATGCGTTTCGCGGACTCGGTCTGGGTTTGTCCATGGCTTTGTGGATTGCCTTGCGCTATGGGCGGGGCAGTATGGAATTGTTGCGCCGCAGTCCCGTGGCTGGCTTACTAATTTCTGCCGGGTTTTTTGCGCTGGGCTCTTCGCTCTACATCGCCTCGCTGGACCTGGCCAGTGTTGCAGCGGTGTCTTGCCTGACCGCGACTTCCGGTTTGTTTGCTGCACTCATGGCGCGCTTTTTTCTGGGCGAGCGCACGCCTCCCATTTTTTATTTCGCCATGCTGTTGGCGCTCGGTGGTGTGGCCGCAATCGCGCTGGGGGAGGGCGATGCCCGCGTGCAAGGCCTGGCGGGTACCCTTACCGGCTTAGCGGTGGCAGCATGTTTTGCAGCCCAAAGTGTGGCGCTGCGACGCTACCGCGCTTTTGATATGGAGCCGGCATTTTTACTGGGTGGCTTTGTTACTTTTTCCGCCATCATGGCGCTGGGCTTGGTCATCGTACCGCCCTGGCAAAGTATGGCGGTCTTGCTGCTTATGGGCCTGGTCCAACTGGCCATTCCTTTGGTTCTTTACATGTACGGAGCGCGTAGCGTGGCCACTAGCCACATGGTGTTGATCACCATGGCCGATGCGGTGCTCAACCCATTGTGGGTGTGGATGGTGCACGGAGAAGTGCCACCGCATGCGGTGTACTTGGGTGGCGCGTTGGTGCTTGGGGCGATTGCCTTAACCGCATTTACACCGGCAGTCAGCGCAGCGCCTGCGGGCACTGGAGTGACAGATCCGTGAAAAGTGGGTGCACTACACTGCTAGTCGGTATGCCAAGCATGGCAAATATGCCTAACTTGCGCATTCCTAGGATGAAAATCAGGGGGTTTGCAGTGTCAGATGGTGCCCAGGAAGGGACTCGAACCCCCACGAAGTTACTCGCTAGTACCTGAAACTAGTGCGTCTACCAATTCCGCCACCTGGGCATTTCAGGAAAGAGAGCGATTGTATCAAAACTGTTAGTCAAACCAGCGGCTTGCTGGACGAGGTGGAAGGCGTGGTGCAAGGGCACCGCGACGGCCACGGATTCGTATCCCGCGATGACGGGGCCCCGGACATTTACTTGCCGCCCAATGAAATGCGCGCTGTCCTGCACAAGGACCGCGTCAAGGCACGCATCGTGCGCAGCGACCGCAAGGGTCGGCCCGAAGGCCGCGTGCTCGAGATACTGGAGCGTTCGGCCCAGCCCATCATCGGGCGCCTCTTGCAAGAAAGCGGCGTGTGGTTGGTGGCGCCGGAGGACAAGCGCTACGGCCAGGATGTCTTGATCCCGCGCGGCGCGACCGGCAGTGCACGCGCTGGTCAGGTGGTTGTAGTCGAACTGGTGGAACCACCTGCCTTGTATGGGCAACCGGTAGGACGCATCAGCGAAGTGCTCGGCGAGGTGGACGACCCGGGCATGGAGATCGAAATCGCGGTGCGCAAATACAGCGTGCCCCATGAATTTTCCGCAGCCTGCTTGGCGCAGGCCAAAGCCTTGCCAGACACGGTGGGCGCGCAAGATCTGGCCGGACGCGTGGACCTCAGTGATGTGCCGCTGGTGACGATTGACGGTGAGGACGCGCGTGATTTTGACGATGCGGTCTATTGCGAACCGGCCACGCTGGGGCGTGGCAAAAATGCAAGCAAGGGCTGGCGCTTGCTGGTCGCCATCGCCGATGTCAGCCACTATGTGGCAAACGGTGCGGCCATCGACATTGATGCTTACGACCGTGCCACCAGCGTGTATTTCCCGCGTCGGGTCATCCCCATGCTGCCGGAAAAACTCTCCAATGGCTTGTGCTCACTCAACCCCGAGGTGGACCGGCTGTGCATGGTCTGTGACATGCTGGTCACCGAGGACGGAACGGTGCAGGCCTACCAGTTTTACCCTGCAGTGATGTGGAGTCATGCGCGCTTCACGTACACCGAGGTCGCTGCTATTTTGGGTAACACGCGTGGGCCCGAAGCGATGAAGCGAAAGGCGCTGGTGCCGCACTTACTGCATTTGCACGGGGTGTATGAGTCCTTGCTCAAAGCCCGACAAAAGCGCGGTGCGGTGGATTTTGAAACCACCGAGACGCAAATCTTGTGTGATGAAAACGGGCGCATCGAAAAGATTGTGCCGCGTACCCGCAACGTAGCGCACCGTTTGATTGAAGAGGCGATGCTGGCGGCCAATGTCTGTAGCGCCGATTTCATCATGCAAAGCAAACATGCGGGCTTGTTCCGTGTGCACGAAGGCCCGACGCCGGAAAAACTCGAAGCCTTGCGCGCCTACATCAAGGCACTGGGGCTGGGCATCAGTCTGAGCGAAACCCCCAAGCCCGGCGATTTCCAGTCCATAGCCCAGGCCACCAAAGACCGGCCCGACGCACAGCAAATCCACGCCATGCTGTTGCGCTCTATGCAGCAGGCGATTTATACGCCAGCCAATAGCGGGCATTTTGGCTTGGCCTTTGATGCCTATACGCATTTCACCAGCCCGATTCGGCGTTATCCAGACCTCTTGGTACACCGCGTCATCAAAGCGGTTTTGGCCGATACCCGCTACCAGCTGCCGGTCTTGCCCCTTCCCGGTGAAGCCCATGCCAAGCTGGCACGGCGCCTCGAAAAAGGCAAGTCTTCCCAAGGTGTGGAAACCGGTGCCAAGCCGAAAAAACTCAGTGCCGAAAGCCTGGCGTGGCAGGCGGCGGGCTTGCATTGCAGCGCCAACGAGCGTCGTGCCGACGAGGCCAGTCGCGATGTGGAAGCCTGGCTCAAATGCAAATACATGTACGAGCATTTGGGCGAGGAATACAGTGGTGTGGTCACCGCGGCCACCTCATTTGGCCTGTTCGTTACGCTCGACGCCATGTATGTGGAAGGCCTGGTACACATCACCGAATTGGGCGGCGAATATTTCCGCTTTGACGAAGTGCGTCAGGAATTGCGCGGGGAGCGCACCGGTATTCGCTATGCCATCGGCACGCGGGTCGATATCCAGGTTAGCCGCGTGGACCTCGATGGCCGCAAGATTGACTTTCGCTTGGTACAAGGCAGCTTGATGCCACTGGGCAAAAGCCATTTGGACAAGCTGCCACCGCCAGCGCGTAGCGGCCGTGGCAAGCCGGGCAAAGCAGCGCCAGCAGCCAAAGCCCCGCGCGGCAAAAACAGCGCGGCTGCGACCAAAAAGGCTGCGGCTAAGGCGAAGGCGCCGCGCAAGCGGCGTTAAAACCACCAGCGGCCTAAGGTCTGCGCCGGGTTTGCGAGGCTCAGCCTAGGCTGGCCTGTACGTCCTGTGCAAATTGGGCCATGGCCGCTGCGGTCAACGCGTCCGTCGCCAGGCTTGCAATCATGTCGGCTTTAAGTGTGGCGGCGGCAGCGCCAGCAGCGACTAGGCGCGTCAACACATCCGCCGAAGCAATGCTGGCAGCCAGTAAATCGGTGCCCTTTTTCTGCATCGCAACGCAGGCACCGACCAAGGCCCAAACATCGCGCCCAGCGGCTTCCAGGCGGCCCAAGTAGGGCGCTACGAAATGTGCACCTTGTTGTTG